>JANLVM010000969.1:0-1821 GCA_031364015.1 Gemmatimonadaceae bacterium | reverse complement strand
GACGTTCAACTCCTGCCTCCAACCTGAAGCCCCCGTGGTTTGGTCAAAAGACACATAACTGAACAGTATTGACGCTAGCGACCGTCGGCGTGATCGGTCCACTTGGCGTGGGGCTATCGGTGTTTCCACCGCCGCTGCACGCGGTCAGCGCGCAGAGGGTCAGGCCGCCGGCAGCCCGGGTCAGGAAGGAAGGCGTCATGATGGTATGAGGCGCAATGCCCCGACGGATTGGCTCATTCCGTAGCTGACGCCGGCGGCAGACCCAGTTGTTCGCTATGACCAAATGAGCCACCTTTGCTGTTCAGTAGTTCCGCTGACCCAGTCCGAGAGACTCCCCATGGCGCAGGACCCCGTTCTTACCACGCTCAATGGCGCGCCGATTGGCGTGCAGCAAGCGTTGACCGCAGGCCCCCGTGGCCCCCTGCTCATGCAGGACGTCGCGCTGCTGGAGCAGATGCAGCACTTTAACCGTGAGCGCATTCCCGAGCGCGTGGTACATGCGAAGGGGTCGGGCGCCTTCGGCACGTTCACGGTGACGCACGACCTCTCGCACGTCACGCGGGCCAGTCTGTTCTCGGCGATCGGCCAGCAGACCGAGATCTTCATCCGGTTCTCCACCGTCGCCGGCGAGCGCGGTGCAGCCGACGCCGAGCGCGACGTGCGCGGCTTCGCCATGCGATTCTATACGCAGGAAGGCAACTGGGACCTGGTCGGCAACAACACGCCGGTGTTCTTCGTGCGCGACCCATTCAAGTTCCAGAACTTCATTCACACGCAGAAGCGGCATCCGCAAAGCAACCTGCGTGACAACGACATGCAATGGGATTTCTGGTCGCAGTGCCCGGAATCCCTGCATCAGGTGACGATCCTGTTCTCCGATCGCGGCATCCCGGCGTCCTATCGTCACATGCACGGTTTCGGTAGCCACACCTACTCGTTTGTCGACGCCAACGGACAACGCGTTTGGGTGAAATTCCATTTCCGGACACAGCAGGGCATCCACAACCTCACTGACGAGCAGGCGACACACATCGTCGGCACCGACCGGGAAAGCCATCAGCGCGACCTGTTCACGGCGATTCAGCGCGGCGAGTTTCCGCGGTGGACAATGCAGGTGCAGATCATGACGCAGGCGCAAGCCGAGACGTTCCGCTGGAACCCGTTCGACCTGACGAAAGTGTGGCCGCACGCCGAGTACCCGCTGCACGACGTCGGCGTGATGGAGCTCAATCGCAATCCGGTGAACTACTTCGCCGAAGTGGAGCAGGCGGCCTTCAAGCCCAGTTCTCTGGTGCCGGGCATCGGACCCAGCCCCGACAAGATGCTCCAGGCTCGACTCATGTCGTACGCCGATACGCAACTGCATCGCCTCGGCGCGAACAATCAGCAGATCCCGGTGAACCGACCGCGCTGTCCGGTCATGACCTACTCACGCGATGGCGCACTGGCCGACGCCAGCGACTACCAGCGGCAGCCCAACTACTGGCCGAACACCATCGCCGGTTCGCCCAAGCCAGAGCCCACGTTCGCCGATCCGGCGTGGGCCATCGGTGAAGCCATCGTCGACCGTTTCGACAGCACGGTCGATCACGACAACTTCACGCAGGTCGGCAATCTGTATCGGCTGTTCGACGAGGCGCAGCGCGATCGGCTGACGTCGCGCATTGCCGGCGCGTTGGGTCAGGCGCGTCACGAGGTGCAGGTGCGTCAGGTGTGCCATTTCTGGCGCGCCGACGAAGACTACGGTCGTCGCGTCGCCGAAAAACTCGGCATTGATGTCGGTGCCATGATGCCGCAGGGGCACGAGGCACTCGCGGCGGT
>JANLVM010000968.1:0-3818 GCA_031364015.1 Gemmatimonadaceae bacterium | reverse complement strand
GGGTCGCCTCCGCCCAGCTTCTGCACCAGCCCCGGTACCGCCGGCAGGAACGCGGGATACACCACACCCGACGTTGAGCTATACGTCGAGATGAGTCCGGTGATACCGGCAATTGCACCATTCACGGTGTTTGGCGTGGCGATGCGCGCTAGCAGAGTCGTGAACAGGTCCATCCCGCCGGTCTTTTCCAATACGCCGATCAGCACACTCACGCCGCACACCATGAGTATCACGGCCCACGGCACCCGGGCAATCGCGGTCGTATCGTCGCCCAGTCCAGATAGAATCAACACGCTGGCGGCAGCAAATGCGGACAACCCTGGATGCACCTTGAAGATCACGACAGCCGCAATCCAGAGCGCCACAATACCAAGGGTGCTCCAATGGCGCGATGTCAAAGGCGTAACGGCAAGGTCGGGACTCGCGGGCGCGGCACGACGTAGCGCGGGTCCGCCAAACAGCGTCCATGCGAGCAGTGCCGCGAGCGCGTGCGCCGTAAAATTGGCAGCATACACATTCCACTCGTAGCCCCCCAGACCGGCCTTCGCCATCAGTGAGTGCACAATCATGCCGATGGATCCAACTGGCGACAGATTCCCGGCATTCGCGCCATTTCCGACCATAAGCGCCGCGAGCAACACGGGCATGTCCGCGCGAACGGCTATGCCCATCGCGATCGGCGCCATCAACGCCGTGGCCGAGATCGCGCCCGGACCCGCTGTAGAAATTGCACACGTGAGCAGGAAGAACAGGATCGGCAACGCCGCCGCGCGTCCGCGTAGCAGCCGCACGGTCGCGTGCGCCACCGCTTCCATCGTGCCGTTGGCCTGAGTCACGCCGAACAACACACTCACACCCAGAAGCGTCAGGAATAAGGAACTCGGAAAGGTCGCCATCACGGCGTCCACCTTCCATCCCGCCGCAAACACCGCGATCGACCAAGCCAGTGCGACCGCCAGCACGCCAACGTTTATGCGTGAGGTGAGACTCCCCGCGATGACGACCAGGAGTGCTAAGAGAGACAACACCGCGGGGTTCACATTACGGTACCGGAGGGAGGAGGTGCTTCTGTACCTTCCCGAGCGCAGTGCGCGGCAGGGCGTCCATCTGCACGAACAGGCGCGGCACTTTGAACGACGCCAATTGCAATCGCAGCGCGTCGGTCAACCGCGCCGCGTCGATAGCGCTGTCGCTCACGACGTAAGCCACCGGGACCTCGCCGCGCGCTGCGTCTGGCACACCCATCACCGTCGCTTCACGAATGCCGGGCTGCTCCAGCAACAGCTCTTCGATTTCACGCGGATAGATGTTGAAGCCACCGGAAATGATCAGCTCACTTCGACGTCCCTCGAGTGTGATGTATCCGTCGTTCGCGCGCACACCGATGTCACCGGTGTGAAACCATCCATCGCGAAACGCGGCGTCGGTCGCATCGGGTTGCCGCCAGTACCCAGCACACACGTGTGGTCCGCGCACCCACAGTTCGCCGCTGGTGCCGTCGGGCACATCGGCGCCTTGCTCGTCAACAATGCGTACCGTGGTGAGCGGGAGCGGCAACCCGATCGTTCCCGCGCGACGCTCGCCGATGTACGGATTGCCCACATTCATCAACGTTTCCGTCATCCCGTAGCGCTCGAGAATGACATGTCCGAAGCGATCGCGAAACGCTTCCAGCACGTGCGACGGCAGCGGCGCCGATCCCGACACAAAGAGCCGCGCTCGGCGACCGATCGCGCGGGCAATATCCGCGTCGAGGTCGAGCAGCCGCACATACATGGTCGGCACGCCAAAAAACACCGTGGGCTGGTACGTCGTAAACCAGTCCGCCGCCCGGGATGCCTCGAAGCGCGTCACCAGCTTCATGTGACATCCGGCGAGCAGCCAACTGTGCACCGCGTTACCCAGGCCATGTACGTGGAACAGCGGCAGCGTCGTGAGCATACGATCGTCGGCGCGCATGCGCCAACTGGCGTTCAGTACCAAACCGTTGGCCGCGAAATTCCCATGTGTAAGGATGGCACCCTTCGACGCACCGGTGGTACCCGACGTATAGACCAGCGCCATCGGCGTGTCGGCGTCGCATACGGTGTCGCGAACCACCGCCGGTCGCCCCTCAGGCGCGCTCAGCGCCGTCGCATCACGCGTCAGTGTATCGACATCCCACGTCCGCACGCCGCTGGGCAGGTCGGCCACTCGCTCCAGCGTGGTCACGACCGCAGTCGGTTGGCTGTCGCTCACGATATGTGCGATCTCACGCGACTGATACAGCACATTGATGGGAACCGCCATCACGCCGAGCTTCACGCAGGCAATCCAGAGTTCGATGAACTCAGCACGATTGGGCAGCAGAAACGCCAGGCGGTCGCCCCGCACAATGCCGCGATCGTGCAAGATTTGTGCAAGGCGATTGCTGCGGTGCTCGAGATCGCCAAACGTGAGGTGCAGGATCTCGCCGTTGGTGGAGTCAACGTCTAATGCGGCGCGCGACGGCTCACCCAGGAGCGTGTGATCGAAGAGTTGTAGCAGTGCCACGCGTCAGCGGAGACCGAGTTCGCCGGCGATTGCTCGCACGCCATCCAGGCGCAAACCATCTTCCTCGAACACCAGGACACCCACCAGCGCTCGCGAAACATCGTCTGGCAATCGATCCGCGCGAAACGCCTGGATCACCGGTCCCATCGCCATCGCGTCCACGAGTCGTGCATGCGACCATCCAACATCGAGCGTTGGCTCCGAATCGAATCCCTGGTGCAGCACCTCGACCAGCGCGCCCGCCCGAACGCCACGGTACTGAAGCGCCCGAAGATTTGTCCCGAAGCTGCGCTCGAACAACACCTGCCACGCCATCGGGCGCGCGCCATCGGTGCGGGCGCCAGCCGCCACGACCACTCGCGGCGACTGGGCGATCACGTGCATCCGTCCAACCGCATCCTGCAGATCAGCGAGGATACGGGCTTCGCGCTCGGGCGTTGGTGATATCTCTGGCATGATGCAATCTTTCGCCCGAACGGCGCTGCGGCTACCCTTAACCCGGCGTGATACGATAGCCAGGCCGCCAGATCTCGTGAAAGGCGTTGCGATTCCACAAGTCGTCAAACGCCTCGTGCTCGTAGGCCCCATCGTACGCGTCAACATCCGCGCCGAACGTGCCCTGCCCACCAGCAGGTGTCATCGTGTAGTTGTCGGGCGGCGTCGCGCCGAGCAGATGCTGCACGAAGTAGTCCCAACGACGCCGAATGAAATACGGCTCGTTGAGCGAATGGGGACGATTGGGTGCCATGATCAGATCGAACGACTTGTTCGCCTTGATCAGTTCGTCCACCAATTGAATCGTCATGGCCGGATGCACGTTGTCATCCACGTCACCGTGCATCAGTAGTAATTTGCCGCGCAGATTCGCGGCGTAGCTCTTGTTGGCCGACGCCGTAAAGTTGTCCTCGCCACGCCGCATCGTGTCCCGCGTGAGCAAACCCTGGTACTTCTCCGACCAGTAGATATTGTACGAACGATTGTCATGATTTCCCGCGCCCGAAACGGCAACCTTGAAGAATTCCGGGAACTTGAGAAGCGCGTCGGTGCTGGCGAAGCCACCGCCCGAATGTCCGAAAATGCCGACGCGATCGAGATCGATGAATCGGTAGCGCGCGGCCAGTTGTTTGATCGCGGCGATGTGATCGGGCAAGCCGTTGTCGGTGAAGTTGCCGTAGTAGTTGTCGTGAAACGCCTTCGAGCGCCCTGGTGTCCCCAAGTGATCGATTTGCACGACGATAAAACCCAACTCCGCCAGGGCAAACGGTTCCCCACCATTCTTGAACGTC
>JANLVM010000967.1:0-2555 GCA_031364015.1 Gemmatimonadaceae bacterium | reverse complement strand
CACCGAGCGCACGATCATCGAGGCGTGGCGCGACTATTACGTCACGGCACTGACGAAAATTCCCGAGATGGCCATCAAGACAGCGGGCTTCGACGCCAACATTGCCGCGGCACAGGCGCGCGTCCGACGGAGCGCAACGGCGGTCCTCAGCAAGCTGGGCGGCTGAGGGCGCAATCGGTTAGGTCGTAATTGCGCCCTTCTAAAGTACGACCTGATATTACGTACTGTTTACGCCCTAAAACTATCTCACCGACCGAGACCTTCCGTATGGCGCCACGACAAGTATGGACTCGGCGAGGCAAGTGGAGTCTCCAAGTCTATTGACGCGCTAACGGAACGAGCGGTCCTGCTGCGTGATGACGAAATGGTGACCTTCGATGACCCGTTCTATCGCGCCTGGACGATCGAGTCGGCGCTGCCGGACGTTGGGGTGCGACTGCCCCTCACGTTCCTGCCACATCGTGGACAAACGCACTGGCGCGCGTTTAACCCGCGGTTGTCCTACGGTGCTCGCGCTACCCGCAACGTCTGCCGCAGCAGTGTTGCTGGTCCCACCGGCGTCTCCATCTGCAACAATCGTCGCGTCGTCGCGCCAATCCACACCGTGACTTCCTGTTGGCCTCCCAGCAGGAACAGCACCACGTGTGCGCGTTCACCCTGCATCGTGGTGCTCCCGATCACCCGCACCTGATACAAATGCAAGCCGGTCTCCAGAGCGTACACGGGAAAGGTCGCCACGTAGCCTGAGTCCAGCGGCATGGAGCGGACCACCAGATCCCAGTTGCCCGAATCGAATGCGGGGACGGCGATCGTCGTGTCAATCGCCACGCCCATCGCATCAGGCGGTCCGATGCTACCGCGCACTCGTAGACCGGCGAAATCGAGCCGCAATTGTCGTTGCGGTTGCCACGAGCGATGCTGTCGCGGTGCCAACGTGCGGGCATCCGACAACGTCGAATCGGTCAGTTGCGCGCCGCCGCGTTGCACGATCAGCACACGTCGCAGCAATGGCGTCGCACCACCCTCGCGGGTGACCATGTCAGTGATGGTGCCTATCGGAATCTCATCGCCATCGCGAAAACCGGTCAGCGCGTACGTCAAGGTGTCTGCTCGTATCTCACTTACCCGCAGACTCGTATCTCCAGGCACGACGCGGCGCAGAGGCGGTGACGCGGTCTGCGCGCGCGCAACATCAAAGCCGACTACGAGCAGGCCGATGAAAAGTGACACGCGCGCTTGATGTGACATGAGCGAGCTGTTGCGAGGGATCCGCGACCACGAGTGCGTGCGGAGGCGCTCAGTTGTTCTAAGGGTCGTACACCGCTCATCCCGAGACCGCGAAGCTCGAAGCTCATCGCGGCCGTGGAACGGCAGTTGGCTGTACAAACCACCTGGAGCGAGCGGTTTGTGATCGGGTGGCGGTTGGTGTGACGTGGACGGCTATCGACGCCGTGCACCAAGCTTGCGATAAGCACCATTTATCGATAGTTTAAACGATAATAGCTATATATCGATGAATAGGCATATCTCGCCGATAAGGGCCGGCCGAAACCATACCTGGATACACGCGCCATGCCACAACCGCTGCCTAACATATGGAATATCTTCAACTTACACGGTTCCCCGTACTGGCAGAACCCGCTCGGCGATGGCGACGTTACCCATCCAATGCACCTGTTCGTTGGGCGCAAACAAGAACTGGCGCAGCTGCTGCAAGGGCTCTTTGGAGCCGGAGCAAGCTCATCTCGGCACGCGATTGGCGGCCGACCAGGCATCGGCAAAACGACCTTAGTCAAGCAGTTCAAGGCCCGTGCGCTGGCCAGCGGCTACCTCACCACCGACAGCGTGGTGCCGATCTTCGCCGACGACACCAACGAGGGTCTGTTCGGACGCGTTCTGGGCGCCGTGTATGACATCCTGCTGGCAAACCGCCCGCACACCTTCCAAAACCCGGCCATGCAGGCGGCGCAGGTACTTGTTCGCGCCTCACGAGAGCGCGTGCGTGGCGGTGGGGTGTCGGCGCTGGGTATTGGCGCGAGTGTGAGTCAAAGCGTTGTCGCCAACGTGCCGCGCGACATGCTGCTTGACGGTCCGCGCGTTCTGCGCGAGCTGATGACGCTGGTACAGGGCAGCGATGCGCAGGGCGTGCTGGTTCACATCAACAACCTCGAGAATCTGAGCGACACTGCAATCCAGCAGGCAGGAGTGATACTGCGCGATCTGCGCGATCCCCTGCTCATGCACAACGGACTACATGTCATTGTCGTCGGCACCATGGAAGCTGTACAGATAGCAGTGATGTCGACACCGCAAGTGCGTACGGTGTTCAGCGTCTTGCCGGTGGAGCCACTCCCCCTTAGTGACGTGTACCAACTGCTGGAGGAGCGCTACAGCTTCATGCGCCTTGACGTCCATCGTCCAGCCATCCCTCCGGTGGAGCGGGAAGTGCACGCCAGATTGTATGATCTTTTCCGTGGCGATGTGCGCGGCATTCTGCAGGCGCTGGACGACGGGGTGACTCCGAATATCGGCTTGGCACCCGCCGTTGATACGCA
>JANLVM010000957.1:0-6754 GCA_031364015.1 Gemmatimonadaceae bacterium | reverse complement strand
CTCAATGCTTCTGCGCCGATTGCTCGACGTACGGCGACAGGCCGCCCCCTCCGAACGGGTGGTCTATGCTGAGTCGGTCGGTTTGTGAGGCCATCGTCAGCGCGTTATCGGGAGGGGGATACTGGTTCTGGTCGTCGGTCGACTTCAACCCTAGAATACTTCGCCTTTTCGATATATATTGCCGATTTACTAATTAAATAGCGTCAACGCTATGTTTACTGAGGGCTAGCATTAGATAGTGCAAGCACAATTTATATGTGATATATTATTTAAATAGCGTTTTCACTGTTAAACATTGCCAGAACAGCACCCATGCCACGTCGCGTTTCCCAGCCCACCACTCCGGCACTGCCAGCGCCGCCGGTTCGCACCGCCGAGCGTGGCGTGCAGGTGTTCACGTCGGAAGACGTTGGCAAGGTCGTCCAATACGTGCGTCAGTTGCGCGGGAAACGGCAACGAGACACCGCCGGCCAGATGGGTGTGAGCACCACCCTGCTTCACCGACTCGAAAACGGGACGCAAGGCGTGCGCTTGCAAAGTGCGCTCGACGCGCTGGCCAGCCTTGGCCTGGACGTGGTCCTCGTTCCGCGCGATCGGCAGCTGTCGTTGCAAGAGACGGCCGACAGCACCGTCGTCGCCGAAGGAAAACCGTCGCATGGCCACTGACAACTTCACAGCACTGCGGCGCCTCACCGTGTGGAAGGACAGTACGCACGTCGGCGTGCTGGAGAGTGATGCCCTCGGTCGCCTGCGCTTTCGGTATGTCGACGCGGTGCTCGACCGACCGGACCTCGCCGTCAGCGTGCGCCTCCCCGTACGGCGGCAACCCTGGGACGACCAGGACGCGCTGCCATGCTTCGAAAACCTGCTCCCCGAAAGCGACATCCGCACCCACATCGCGCAGGCGACGCACATGGCCTCGAAAGACGTGAGCGGACTGCTGGGGGTGATCGGCGGCGAATGCGCCGGTGCCCTGACGCTGTGGCCTGACGGAGAGCTACCGCCCGAGCCGCCGGTGTACGAAGCATGTACACAAGCATCCCTCACCAACCTGTTCACAGCAGCCGGTAGTCATTCCGCCGCGCTGCAGCAGCGCACACGACAATCCATGAGCGGCGCGCAGGACAAGGTGGTATTGCTGCGGACCACAGATAACCGCGGGCGCGCGGACCCCGCAGGCGCTTCGTATCAACTGCCGCTACACGGTGCACCCGGCACCGTCCTCTGCAAACGGGACCGCAGTCGGTACCCGGGATTGGTGGCAAACGAAATCGCGTGCATGTCGCTCATGCACCACGCCGGAGTGCCCACCGCCTCGCACACGGTCAATGCGCTCGCCCCGGACGTGTACGAAACCGCGCGCTTCGACCGGGTAGTGCGCGCTGATGGACGGGTACAGCGACTGCACGCCGAAGACGGCTGCCAGATCACCGGCTACGTGTCCATCGCGAAGTATGCCGACCCCCGGGGCCCAAGCTTTCAGGATCTTGTCGCCGCGCTTCGACGCTATAGTGCCGACGCCGCCACCGACACCGAGCTGTTGCTGCGGTGGGCGGTAGCTAATGTGGTCATCGGCAATCGTGATGCGCACGCGAAAAACGTGAGTATCCTGCACCACGCCGACGGGACGATTCGGCTGGCGCCCGCGTACGACGTGATCTGCACACTCGTCTATCCCATCGACACCAAGCTGGCGCTTCCCTTTGGTGGCACGCGGCATACGTCGGCCTTCACCCGTGGTATGTGGCGCGTGGTGGCGCGCGAGTTCCGCGTGACTGACGCGTTCGCGCGCGAGGTGGCTGCGGATGTGCTCGAGCGTGTACTCCGCTCATGCGATGACGCGCTGCACGCGTCGGCTGCACAGGCCGGTGCGCATGAGGTACTGACCGGGATTCGCGACACCATCACCGCACAGGGCGCGTCACTCACCGCGTTGTTGTAGTACGGTACACGGGCGGACTCAACGCCCCGCGGATGCTCACGTACTGGTTCAACGGCGCGATCATTGCTTCCGACGAACAGCGCGGCCTTGATGTGCACGAGCTGACAGCGAGCGGCTACCTGTCGCAGAATGAGATCGACGCCGCGAAAACGGTGCGCTACGAACAGTTCAACGCGCAGGAGCAGCCGCATACGGTGTGGCCGCCCAGCTTTGCCCTACCGCGCGCCTATCTCGATCAACTCGAGCGCAACAATGGCTTGTCGTCGAATCGCATCAACGAGATTCGCAATGCGTTGACCGCGGCAGAGCGCGGCGGCTGCGGGAATCGGAATACGGCACTCGCAGGGTCGGTGCCACTGGTGCAAGCCGACGTCGCAGGCTCGCTGGACAAAGGGCGCGTGGAGCTTGTCACCAGGGCCATCGCCGCGCTCTCCAAGCGCGTGCGTACCGCCGCCGATTTCGTAGCGCTGCACGATCGGTAGCTCGCCTTGGACGGCGACGATCTCGCAACGGGTCGTGTTCACGCTCGATGCGGTATGTGCCAGCCAGCGCGGCGCTGAGATCCTCAGCGAACGTCGGCATCGCGCGGGTATGCGCACCGGGTGAAGGAGGTGGTGACGAATCGCGACGTCACGGTGAGCGCGAGGATCATACCGCAACGTGCGTTGGCCAAGTAACACCCGGGGCTGTCGGCCGGCTACCACCGGCGACGCTGGCCGCTCAGTGGCTAGCACGGCGAAACGGTTCACGCAGCTGTGAACCGCATGCGCCGCACCATTCGCAGATCGGATCGCTGTTTCGCGTGCCACAGATCGTGATTGTCCTGCATGGACAGCCAACTCTCCGGCGAACGTCCCAGTGCGACTGAAAGACGCAAGGCCATATCCGGGCTGATACCGCTAGTTCCCTTCAAGACGCGGCTGAGCGTTGACGCTGCCACACCGAGGTTGGCGGCGAGTTCACGACCACTCAGGCCATGCGGCTCGAGGTACACCTCGGTGATAAACGTGCCAGGATGGGGGGGATTGTGCATCGGAATCAGTGATAGTCCTCATAGTCTACGATGTGAGCATGTCCGTCGCCGAACTCGAAGGTGAGACGCCAGTTGCCGTTCACCGTGATCGACCATCGCCCGCGCTGCGCCTCAACGCCCGCACGATTGCCGTACCGTGGTGGCGCATCATCTGAGTTGGAATCGCCGGGACCCTGCGGACGTCGAATCTGTTCAGCTCCTCGGCTTATACCCCCACCAACTCCTCGATCGCGGCGTCTGTATGACGACCGCTATCGACCAACGCGATGGCCAGCACCTCACGCAGGGTTTCGACGGGGTGAAACGTGAGCTGCTGACGCACTTCGTCCGGCACGTCCTCGAGATCCGCTTCGTTCGCTTTCGGCATGATGACTTCCTTGATGCCGGCCCGATGCGCACCGAGCACTTTCTCCTTGAGTCCGCCAATCGGCAACACACGTCCGCGCAGGGTGATCTCACCCGTCATCGCGACATCGCGCCGCACTTTCCGGTTGGACAGTTCGCTCACGAGCGCCAGGGCGATCGCAATGCCGGCGCTGGGCCCGTCCTTGGGAATCGCCCCCGCCGGCACGTGAATGTGCGCTTCACTCGCGGTCGCGACGCGGTTCGCCGGAATACCCAGTGCTTCCGCGTTGTTGGTGGCATACGTAAGCGCCGCGCGTGCGCTCTCCTTCATCACGTCGCCCAGTTGGCCCGTGAGAATAAGTGAGATAGGTCCCACGCGTCCCGCATCGCCTTCGTCATCGGTGCGTGGTCGCGTTGTACCGCGTCGGATACTGGCTTCGACGAACATGATGTCGCCGCCCATCGGGGTGTAATACATGCCGGTGGAAATGCCGACCTCATCATGCTCGGCGGCGCGCTCCGGGTGCACCCGCGGACGACCCAACAGTTCACGCACTTCGTCGGCGCTGATGACTTTGTCGTCAATGGCGGCGGTGTCGCCCATCGCCACGCGACGCGCCACCTTGCGAGCCACCGCCCCCAACTGTCGCTCCAGCTGGCGTACACCACTTTCCCGCGTGTACTCGCTAATCACCTTCATCACCGCGTCGTCGGTGAAGGACAAGTCGCGTCCCGCCAGTCCCGATTCTTCGAGTTGGCGCGGAATCAAATACGTCTTCGCGATTGCCGCCTTTTCCCGTTCGGTGTAGCCGCTGAAGTCCACGACTTCCATGCGGTCAAGCAACGGACCGGGAATATTCTGAATGAAGTTGGACGTCGCGACGAACAGCACTTCGCTCAAGTCGAATGGCACGCCCAAATAGTGATCCGTGAACGAGTCGTTCTGCGCCGGGTCGAGCACTTCCAACAGCGCACTGGACGGGTCGCCCTGATACGACGTGCCCAACTTGTCCACTTCGTCAAGCAGGAACACCGGGTTCTTGGTACCGGCCTGTTTCATCCCCTGAATGATGCGCCCCGGCATGGCGCCCACGTAGGTACGACGATGACCGCGAATGTCTGCTTCGTCACGGGCGCCACCGAGTGCGACGCGCACGTACTCGCGTCCGAGCGCGCGGGCGATCGACTTGGCAATGGACGTTTTGCCAACGCCTGGCGGGCCGTTGAACAGCAGGATCGGTCCGCGTGCCATCACGCGCGCCTTGGCTTCCTTGGCGTCGGTAATCGTGCGGTCGGCCCCACCGTTTGTGACGGACGCGGACGCATCAGGATCATCGATAGCCAACTTCGACACCGGGAACTCGCCGGTCGTTTCCACTTGCGCCGCGACCTGTTGCGCGCGCAACTGACGCACGGCCAGAAACTCGAGGACTCGGTCCTTCACGTCTTTCAGACCGTAGTGGTCTTCCTCGAGAATCTCCGACGCGCGATGGAGCACGAGATGATCGTCCGAGCGCTTGCTCCACGGCAGCTCGGCGATCCACTCGAGATAGGTGCGAATGACCTGTGCCTCCATCGACTCGCGACCGGCGCGCTCAAGTCGACCGATCTCGCGCTCGACTTCCGCGCGGGCTTCCTTGGGCAGTTCAAGCTTGGTGAGCTTCTCGCGCAGTTCGGAGATTTCCTTGGACTGATCGTCGTCGCCCAGCTCCTTCTGGATGGCCTTGAGCTGCTCACGCAAAAACATCTCGCGCTGACGTTCTCCCAGCTCCTCCTGAACCTGTGACTTGATGTCTTCTTGTGCTTCCAACAGACCGATCTGGCGCTGGACGTGCACCAACACTCGGCGGAGTCGCTCCTCCACCGACAACGTTTCCAGCAGTCCCTGCTTTTCCGGGACCGTGAGTTCGATGTAACCCGCCACCAAGTCGGAGAACTTGCCGGGATCGTCGACCGAATCGAGCACCTGGTGCACGACCTCCTCGGGCAATCCACGTTTCTCGCCCAGTTCCGCCGCCCGCTCGCGCGCCTCCTTGTGGAGCGCTTCAAAGGCCGGGTCCTTCGGATCCAACGGCATCATCTCTTCCGCCGGTACGATGACCGCGACCAGATGTCCGTCCTGTTCGGTGTACTGCAAGGCGGTGGCCCGTTGCTCACCCTGGAGCAACAACTGCACGCCTCCCAGTCCTCGCTGGATCTGTCCGATCCGCGCAATAACGCCGGTAGTGAACAGGATATCAGCGGTGGGTTCTTCAGAGTTGTCACGCTGGGCGACGGCAAACACCAGCCGGTCGCCCTTCACGGCGTTTTCAATGGCACGCAGGGTGCCGGGTCTGCCCGCAGCAATTGGTGCGGTGATGCCCGGGAACATGACCGTTCCGCGAAGTGGCAGAACGGGAAGAGTCTGACGGTCGCCCATATCGAACATTCCTATCGAAAGAGGATTGGCGCCTACAAATTGGCACGTTCCGCACCGTCTGGTTTACGCCATCGCGGCAGGGATTGCAACTTTTGACTGACCGGCTGACGTAAGGAACCTCAGTCCCATGCCGGGACGGCTGGTTTCCACCCTGTCGTCATTACCCCGGCTGAGAATGCTGTCGCCACTTCTATCCGAGTGCTAGACTACTGGATCAGGAGTGGACCCCTTCGATCCCCAACGAGTGCCCGATTCTGCAGCCCAGTCCGCCGAGGACCTCGAACTTCGCGCGCACGTCGAAAACGCGCTGTGCGCCACCTATGAGGTGGATCAGGAGATCGGGCGTGGTGGTATGGGCATCGTGTACCGGGCGCGTGACAAGCGCCTGAAGCGTCACGTCGCGATCAAGCTCCTCCCACCGGAGCTGTCGTTTCGTCGTGACGTGCGCACGCGGTTTCTCCGTGAAGCCGAAACTGCGGCGCAGCTCAGCCATCCGAACATCGTTCCCATCTACTCGGTCGACGAGGTTGGGAACCTGGTGTTCTTTGTCATGGCGCTGATCGACGGCGACAATCTCGCGACACAGCTCCAGAAGCGCGGTCCACTTCCTATCGCCGATGTCCGCCGTTGGGTCACCGAGGTGGGGGACGCGCTCGCCTATGCGCATTCGCGCGGCGTCATCCATCGCGACATCAAGCCGGACAATATTCTCGTTGACGCGATTGACGGTCGCGCCCTCGTTACCGATTTCGGAATCGCCCGCGCCGGGACCGACAGTGGCGACACGCCGAGGCTCACGGCGACGGGAATGGCGATCGGCACGCCGGCGTACATGTCGCCAGAGCAAGCGTCGGGCGACCGCGACCTGGATGCCCGCAGCGATCTCTATTCACTGGGCATCGTGGCGTATCAGATGCTGGTTGGCGAGCCGCCGTTCATCGGGAACACCACGCCGGCGTTGTTGGTGAAGCATTTGGCCGAAATGCCGGTGCCGGTCAGCGAGCGGCGTCAGGAC
>JANLVM010000954.1:0-1919 GCA_031364015.1 Gemmatimonadaceae bacterium | reverse complement strand
CGGGCTTCTGCCGCGACCCGCTGCTCGCCTGGTGCGAGACGCAGGGGGTCGACGACGTCATAGGCGTGGTGAAGAACACCCGGCTGCCGGCGGGGAGCAATCCGCGGTTTGTCGTCAGGTGACTCCCGCCCGAGCCGTGGGCCGCACGGGCGCTGTACGAAGAGCGCTACTGGGCCCGCAATGACATGGAGAACCGGATCAAAGAGCAGCAGCTGATGCTCTTTGCCGATCGCACCAGCGCGGCGACGATGCGGGCGAATCAGCTGCGCCTCTACTACTCGTCGATCGCGTATCTGCTGCTGCACGCCTTGCGGCGCCTCGCCCTCGCGAGCGGGTGCCCGTATGCGGCCCTCTTCACGCACGCGCACGCGGTCTTGACCCGAAGTAGCGCCTAACGCCCCCGATCGCCCCACCCTTCCACTTCCTGACACCCCAATCCCTCGTCGGATGCGCGATTCACCCGTGAAAATCGCGGATCGCGTGCGCTCGTGAGATATTCAGGCTCGTCCGCGTGCGGACCGTCATTCGCCTCACGCATTACAGCCCGACGACGGAGAAGGCGTACGTCGCCTGGATCCGGCGGTTCGTCCACTTCTGTGACATGCGTCATCCCGAACGCTGCGGCGTCGCGGAGGTTCGCGAGTGTCTCGAGACACTCGCCACCCAGGATGTGCTCTCCGCGTCGACTCAGAATCAAGCGCTGGCCGCGCTGCACTTCTTGTATGAGCAGGTGCTGGCGCTGTCGTTAGGACGCCTTTCTGCCTTCGCTCGTGCGAAGCGCGCCGTGCGCGTTCCCAACGTGCTGGAACCCACGGACGTCGCGGCGGTTATCGCCCCGTTGTCCGGGATGGTCCGACTCGTCGTGATGCGGATGTATGGGGCCGGGCTGCGACTCGAAGAGGCACTGTCGTTGCGAGTGAAGGACGTCGATGGTCGACGACGCGTGTTGACCGTGCGCGGCGGAAAGGGAAACAAGGATCGTCGCACCATGCTCCCGGAGACTCTCGTCGAGGCCATGACGGACGCCGCGTCACCTGCCATGCCTTACGGCATTCGTTCGCGACGCATCTTCTCGAGAGCGGCTACGACATCCGCACGATACAAGAGTTGCCGGGTCACCGCGATGCCAGCACGACGATGATCTACACGCACGTGTTGACCCGTGGTGGGCGGGGCGTGCGAAGTCCGGCGGATGGGTAGCTGGGGTCGCTGGCTGCATGGACTGGCGCCGCCTGGTCTGCGGGTGCTCCACGTACAGACAGATATGTGGCGGGTTACGCGGCGTCCCATTCGCCGTGTAACACGACCGGCCTGTGGACGGCGTGGGTGAAACCATTGCGTGACGGGCGGTTTGGCTGTCGATTCCAGTTGGCGCGGTGCGTTCTGCGGCGCGACCGGCGCCGTGTATCGCGGACATGTGTGGGTAACGTCGAGGTGTAATCCGCTGTACACTGAGTGGTTAGGCGATTGCCCAAGCACAGTTGCGCGACAAGAGGTGTCTATTGAGTGATCGGTCGCCACACGAGAGAATCGCTCGAAGGTCCGGTGGCGGCTTTCGAGGATATCCGCTCGCGACGATTGCCTGGTATGGTCCGGACCACTCGCGCGCGAACAAGGTCGTTGTCGGCATCGTGCGCAAGGACGGTGGCGACGTCGTGGCGATGGAGAAATGGCGCTCACCGACCGGCGACGTTCGCCATGATGAGTTGATCGGCGCTGCGATCCTGCGCTACCTTCAGGAGCAGGGAGTCCAAAGTGTCGTCATGGGCGACGGTCTGTTGGGTTGTCCGCACGAAGAGGGGACCGACTACCCAGACGGCGGCACGTGCCCGGAGTGCCCATATTGGGCCGGACGCGAACGACCGATTTAAGTGGGTCCGGCATCGGAATCAGCACCACCAGTTGTGAGGGCACGGTGG
>JANLVM010000920.1:0-6154 GCA_031364015.1 Gemmatimonadaceae bacterium | reverse complement strand
TCATTCTCGAACCTGTTTCGGCGAGCCAACAGGCGTCGGCGAATAATTCCATCCAGGCGCGTATCAGGTATTTCAACAGTGACGGCACGCCCGCAGATTTGTGCGGAAATGCCACTTTGTGTTCAACGGTCATGTCCGTTGAACTCGGTCTGGCGCATCCAGATGGCATGGGACTCGAGACCCCATCTGGTCGGATCTTCAGTCGCGTGTTCGACGGAGTACCCGAAATAGAGCTTCAACCGGTAACCCAAATTGTCGCCAATCTGGAGATCGATTGCGGGCCCGGCGAGCGTCGAATCGGCTACACGATTGCGGGAATTCCGCACGTGGTCATCCTCTGCGAGAACGCGGACGCCATCGATGTTGTGGTGCGCGGTCCGTACCTGCGGCATCACCCGGCGACTGGTCCGGAAGGCGCGAACGTCAATTGGGTCTCCCCGTTAGCCGACGGCTCCTGGCGGTACCGGACCTTCGAACGCGGTGTTGAAGGCGAGACCCTGGCGTGCGGCACAGGAGCCGTGGCGACGGCGATCCTCATCGCGACGTGGGAACTCACCAGCTCGCCAGTCAGGATTCGGTCCAGCTCGGGCCGAGCTCTTGAAGTAAGACTTGAGCGCGTGGGTGAAGCATGGCATCCGACCCTCCGTGGTGAAGGGCGCGTAGTGTTTCGCGGACAGATCGGTGATCTCGGCACGGATAGCTAAGCCGGGAAAGCCGTGGCTTTCTGGCAGCTATTTCTGTGCGCTACCGAACATGTATCAAAAACTCGCGAATCATGTGGACAGGTGCACAGCTTTTCTAATTCGTGAGCATCCACGTGCCAGTTCGCATGAACTGAACGCGTTAAACACATGCTGTTACTACGTTTAAGATGAGAACATTATACTCATGTGGATAGAAGGCATTTGGATTTCCCACAGTTATCCACCATGATTGGTTTACATAACATGTATTATGCGCACTATATCGGGACAGAATTTGCGTTTCTCGTGGCAGTAATGACGCCTTAAAGTCCCTGTAATGGTGCCCTACTGTCGTATTGCCATCCGCTCCGAGTTGGGACCACGCACCGGCGCAGGTGCCACGAGCGGCCCGTGGCGCCGGGCCTTTCTGCGCTATTTACCCAAGCCGGCCAATTCGCCCAGTCGAACCTGCGCTTCCTGCGCAAATGGCAAATCCTCGTTCTTCGCGAGCTCCTCCCAGAGTTTTCTGGCGTCAGCTGACCTGCCAGCCGCAGTGAAGTTTCGCGCCTGATTGGCTTGATTGGCGGCCTTGTCGATCGGAAACTTCGAGGCGTTGGCCGCCTTCGCAAAGTGCTCAGCCGCCAGCTCGAATTTGCCTTGCGACTCGTAGCCAACCGCAATGAGTGCCTCGATAGATGCCGCGAAGGCGCCCCCAGCCGCTCCTTTCGCCTTCTCCAGCATGGCAATCCCTTCCGGGTATTTCTGCTGATCGAAGTACGCTTGGCCCAGCAACATCACCGCCTGCGAGCCCGATGGCGTTCCGCTGAAACGTTGCACCACCCTTTCCAACTCGACCTGCGCCTCGGCAGCTTTTCCTTGCTGGAGCGGCAGGATCGCGCGATACAACGCGGTCGACGCGTCGTTGCGCTTACCCGAGTCCATCCAACGATAGCCAAAGATCGCTGCGGCCGAGATCGCAACGACACCCACCGCGACCAAGATGGGTTTCTGGTTCGCCTGGAACCAAGCGGTGACATTTTCGAACGGGTCGTCCGACAGACCGGCCGAGGAGCGGGATCCCTGCGACATACAAAGGTGCGCGCTGGAGGAGACTGGATGAGGCGCTAGCGTGGCTCGCGCCGTCGGGGGATGAACAGCCGTTAAACATAGTCGAATCGACTGCCCTCAGTACCCCCGGGCCGGAGTCGAGAACCGGCGACCAATTTAGCGTCCTTGGCAGGATTCGAACCTGCGACCCCCGGTTTAGGAAACCGATGCTCTATCCAACTGAGCTACAAGGACATAGCTAAGGACTTAGCTACGATTTGACTGTGGCGCTTCGGGCGGTATTTCGAGGTCTTACCGTTGAGTCTGATATCCAACGAGCTATCCAACATTGTTCGATTGTCTGAAGATTGGATAGCAACCCAATATCGCGGATTGCAGCCTCTACGTCACTGCCCGAATAGCATCTGTAAACCTCATGGACGAATCCCTACCACCATACTCCATCCAATCCGCGCGGGAATACGCCCGTGCCACCGCGAACGGTGACCCAAACCCAATCAATATTTGACGATCGATTGAACGTCGACTCCCTGCTGCCGTGCTCGTCCATCCAAGGCGGTCAGCTCACTCAAAACCGTTAGACCAACCACCTCACCCCCGAGCCGCCGAGCCAGCCGTGCAGTGGCCGCCGCCGTCCCACCGGTGGCCAGAATATCGTCGACAATCAGCACGCGCGAACCCTCAACGAGCGCGTCGAGATGCATCTCCAGCACATCCTCGCGATACTCAAGCACGTACGCTTCGCGAGCAGATTTCCAGGGGAGTTTGCCGGGCTTGCGCGCAAGGACAAGCGCCGCCCCAAGCTGAAGCGCAATCGGCATGCCGAACAGGAAGCCGCGGCTTTCGATCGCCACGACATGCGTAATCCGCTCCGACAGAAACGGTGCCGCCATTGCAGTCAGTACGGTCGACATCAATACGGGATCGGCAAGGACCGGCGTGATGTCCTTGAAATTGATGCCGGGTGTCGGAAAGTCCGGCACTTCTCGAATAATGGTGCGAACGCGGAAGGCAAGACTCTCGGACATCCGCGAGAAGCTATACGGCGAATCGCGCGCGGACCACTCGAACGAATTGTGTCGCTAGTACGGTCTCGTCCGTTGGCGTCTCAGCGCCGCACACTGAGTAACGACGCGAGCGCGAGAGCCAGAGCGGCCGCATCACCCATTTCCGCCACATATCCCGGCAACAAGATCTCGCCATCGCGAACGCGGCGAGCGAGAGATTCGAAGGCCTGCGCCGCAGCTTCATTGTGGCCGGTCGCGTGGGTCTCTCGCCGCGCACTCGCAGCCCAATGTTCACCGCTGTCGGTCGAGGGCCGAGGCGACTTGACTGGCATGATGTCCATGAGGTCATCGTCACCCCACATGGGAAGCGGCGGGGTGGAGGCGCCGGGTGCCACTGGCACTGCCGACGTCATCTCCACCGCTTCGCCCGTAGCGCCTTCGCCTGCAACGCGCAACGATTCGTCAGCATGCCCGGGAAGCAGATGGTCCGCGAGCGCGCGAATGGCGGCGCCAGCCTCGTCAAGCGGCCACGCACTGGACGACGCGGCAACGGAACGGTCGGCTTCGTCGGCCTCGAGAAACGCATCAATCCACGGAAGTTCCGGAGGAGTTCCCCCTGCCCCGACATCGGCGACGGTTTCCGACTCGCCAGATTCAACAGGCACGGGAGCGGCTGGCAGCGGTGTCACACGCTCCGACGTACCGAACGTCGTACGAATTTCGGTCTCGGCAGAATCGATGGGACGCGTACGCCAAATCGCGGGTACATACGGACCAACGGCAGCGCGCACTGCATCGAGGAGCGCCGCGTCGACGGCGGGGAATGTCAATTCGGACAGCGGCTGCGCGTACGGTACGGCGTGAGGCGCAGAGTTCGACGTCTCGGGGAGATCGAGGGCAGCGTACGGATCGGGCATGGACGACCGTTGAGTGGTCATGACTCGCTCAAAGCGTGGCGGGGCAATTCGCAGCGAAGATGCGCCGTTGCTCGATCGCCCGCAACGCGAGCTCTGTGCGCAACAGCTAGGGCGGCCAACCACCCGCCCCAATTAAGGGGACGAAGCGAACCGGGGTGATGTCACGGCAATCAAGTTCCTCGCCCCGCCGAATGCACAAGGTCAACATCTGTTCCTCGCGAGTTCCCAGAGGAATGAGTAGCCGCCCACCCTCCGCCAACTGCTCAAAAAGCGCCGGAGGAACCAGTGGCGCCCCCGCGCTCACCACAATCGCATCGTACGGCGCGTACTCCCGCCAGCCCAAGGTCCCGTCACCAAGGAGGACCGATACGTTCGGAATTTGCAGCTGCGAGAGTAGCAAGCGTGCCCTATCCAGCAGCGCCGGAAACCGTTCAATGGAGAAAACTTGAGCCGCCAACTGGGCCAGCAGCGCCGTTTGATAGGCCGATCCCGTGCCAATCTCGAGCACGCGCTCACGCCCAGTCAGCATCAACTGCTCGATTGCACGGGCATGCACAAAGGGTTGGGAGATCGTCTGCCCGTTACCAATCGGAAGTGCGCTGTCCTCGTACGCCCGATGACGCACACTCGGCGGCACAAACTGATGACGCGGCACCAGATCGATAGCACGCAAGACAGCAAGGTCTTTGATCCCCTTGTCCTGCAGTGTCTCGACCAGGCGCCGACGCGCGCCGCGAAACTCTGGCTCTACGGAGTTCGCCACCAATCGGTCGCCGTATCGATGACGTCGCGGTGCGTGAGATCAAGATGCAATGGGGTCACCGAGACATACCCGTCATGCACCGCGCGGAAATCCGAATCTTCAGGGCCGCTCCACTCGACCGATCCTCCACCAATCCACAGGATATCGCGTCCCCACGGATCCTTCATTTTCGTAATCGAATCACTGAAGACGCGTCGTCCAAGCCGCGTGAGCCGATACCCTTTAATCTGATCCGCAGCGATCGCGGGCAAGTTGACATTGAGCAACGTCTCGGGTGGAAACGACGGAAGCGTGATGAGTCGCTGCAACAACGTGGTCAGCATACTCACTTGCGTTTCGAGCAGCGCGTCGGCGCGCAGGACGCTGCCCGCAAACGATACCGCAATGCTATGAATGCCGAGGGAGAGGCCCTCCATTGCGGCAGCGACGGTGCCGGAATACAGCACGTCCTCGCCCATGTTCGGGCCGTGATTGATACCGCTGATGACCACATCAGGACGCGCATCCATGAGCGCTTCACAGGCCAACATCACACAGTCGGTTGGCGTCCCGTCCACTTGCCACCGTCGCTCACCCAGTTGTACCGGGCGCAGCGGGTGATGGAGCGTGAGCGAGTGGCTGGTGGCACTTTGTTCACGGTCGGGCGCGACGACGTACAGGTCACCCAGCGGTTGACATGCCCGCTCGAGGATGCTCAGTCCCTTGGCCAGAATACCGTCATCATTACTCAGCAAAATTCTCATAGGGGCGTCAGCCTTAAGGCGGTGGCGGTGTCGGTGTCGACGTCGGTGTCGACGTCGACCCACGTGCTGCCGGCACTGCGCGATCGTCGAGGAGCGCCTGCAGCTCAGCTAAGTCACGCTCGAGCAGCTCGATGGCTTGCACTTCCAACGCACCGCGCGCCGCCGTGCGCAGTGAGCCGCCCTTGCGATGCTCATCGAGTTTTTGCCGTGCGCCGTCGATGGTGTACTTTTCCGTATATAACAGATGCTTGACCAGCAGGATCAAGTCCACTTCGCGACGCGCATACACGCGGTTCCCGCTGCGGTTCTTGGCGGGATTGAGCAGCTTGAACTGACTTTCCCAATAGCGTAACACGTGCGGCTTGAGCTCGGTCAGCGCACACACTTCTCCAATGGAATAGAACTCCTGAACGGGCTCGCTGCGGGCCGCCATTCGTTAGTCGCGCTCGGCGCGTAGCTCACGCGCCATGAGTTCGGCGATCGCTTCGCGAGGCGCGCGATTCTCGAACAAGATACGATAGGTGGCCTCGATGATCGGCATCTCAACCCCGGCCCGTTCAGCGAGCGCCCGCGCGCTCTGCGCGTTGAGCACGCCCTCGGCAACACTGTCCTTTCCGGCGAGCGCCTCTTCCAGCGTTTGACCTTGTCCAATGGCCACGCCCACGGCGCGATTGCGCGACAAGGCGCCGGTGCACGTCAGCACCAGATCACCCAGCCCGGCGAGTCCGGCGAAGGTTTCGTTTCTGGCTCCCAACGCGATACCCAGGCGTGTCATCTCCGCCAGACCGCGTGTGATCAACGCGGCGCGCGGATTGAAGCCGAGGCCCAGTCCGTCAAGAATGCCAGTGGCGATCGCCATGACGTTCTTGAGGGCACCGCCCAGTTCGACACCAATCACGTCGTCACTCGTGTACACACGAAACGCGGGAGCGCTCATGGCTTGCTGCACCAGTCGTGCTGCCGGGAGCGACGC
>JANLVM010000721.1:0-5632 GCA_031364015.1 Gemmatimonadaceae bacterium | reverse complement strand
TCACTGTGATCCGTCGATGTGACATCGACCGGTAAGTCCACGAACGCGCGAGCGGGCACCGACAACGACAAGCGGTCGGCGAGCTCGGCGACGACCAGCTCCGCGATGAGCGTCGGGACGCCCTGCGCCGCGCCACGCAGTTTGGTGAACCACAGTCCGTCATTCGATTCTACAACCACTGGCGACGATGATCCCTGACGCTCTCGTCGAACAACATGCGTGGCCCGCACGGTACGCCGTACGTCCGTCGCACCCCGCTCCATCACGGCGGGTCCAGTCGAATGACCATGCCGTTCCCGATAAGCGGTTCGCGTTCGAGGCGCACCTCCACCAACGTGGTGGTGAACGGATGAAAGAAGCGAATCGCGCCACCGGGCAACACCGATGACACATCGAGCGTGCCACACCACGTCCCGGCACGATTGGGCCGTTCGCCCGGGGCCGGGTCGGCGAGAGCACCCGTGTACAGCACGCGCTGCGTCCCGGTGCTCGCGTAGAGCTGCGCGGTCAGGCGGCGCGGGCGTCCCGTGAGTAACGCGGCATCCTGAAGTCGCGACAGGTTCACATGGAAACAGCGATAGCTCGAGTCGCCGCGATACACGTGGACGTCCTGTGTGAACGGCGTCAGGGTGGCGCCATCCGCCAACGCCAACTGCAAATTCCAGTCGGGAATGCCGTCGCCGCGCTCGTCGATGGCACGCACCAGGAATTGTTGCCAGGGCACCATCGCCCCGAGCGTGTCGCGGACGATACGTTCGGCCGCGGTACTCCATGCCACATAGGCCGGACGCGAGTTCACGCGCAGCGCGTCAACGACCAACTGCACCAGCGCCGCCGGTGGCGCCGACAAGATCGTGCCATGGTCTACACCGGCCACCGGATGCAGGGGTACGTCATCCTGCGTCCAGTCGGCGATCTGCACGCGTGACGCACTCTCGCAATCGGCGCTGAGATCCAGCACGACCTTTCGACTGTTCAGCGCACACCCGGCCCAACGAACCGTCCCATCGGTGCCTGGCGAGTTGGCGACAGCGCTCAGTCCGCGAAAGCCCCGGGTGCCGCAGAATACGAATACAAAAGGCGTCGCGCGCGAGCTGTCGTAGTACGATTGGTCGCCAAACAAATCCGTGTGGGCCAAATCCCACGAGAAGCGTCCGCCAAGTTCCAACGCGTCCAGGACCTGATCACCGGCTTCGAGAAAATCGGGGCCGAGGGCCTTCCGTCCTTTCACCAGCGCGCCAAGAAAGCTGCGTCCCTTATGGGCAAGCGGCGATCCAAACGTCGCCGGTGCGAGCGCAATCACATGCTTGAGACGTGCCAGTCGTGTGTCGGTGGCGCCACGTCGCGTGAGCCACGCGCGCAGTACCAACATGCCCGTCGAATGTACCATCACATCAAACGGAGCGTCATCGGCCAGACCCTCTCGCTCTCGCAACAGTTTGTCAAACCCTTCGGCGATATCGCGTACCGACACTTCATTGGTAAGCGACTCGTAGCTGACCGTGACCAACTGCTCGGCGCTCCAGCCCGCGTCTGTCAACGCACGGCGCCAACGGTCGAATGCACCACCGTCGGTACTGTAGCCGTGTAGCAGCACCAACGGGCGGTCAGCCACCGTCTTAGACCGGGAAGAGCCCTTCAATCGAGAGATACCGTTCGCCGGTATCGTAGCAGAATGTCAGCACGCGCGCACCGTCTGGCATGTGCGGCACCGCCTGCGCGACGGCAGCGAGCGCCGCGCCACTCGAGACGCCGATAAAAATGCCCTCTTCACGCGCCGCACGTTGTGTGTACATGAACGCGTCTTCCTCACTCACCTGCAGCGCGCCGTCGAGCGTTTCCTGATGCAAGTTGGCAGGAATGAAGCCGGCGCCAATGCCTTGAATGCGGTGTGGACCAGGAGCGCCGCCATTGATGACCGGCGATTTGGCTGGCTCCACCGCAAACGTTTTCATTTTCGGGAACTGCAGCTTGAGCACTTCCGAGCACGCCGTGATGTGACCACCGGTTCCGACACCCGTGATCAGATAGTCGAGGCCTTCGGGGAAGTCTTCAAGAATTTCGCGGGCCGTGGTGTTGACATGCGCGCGAATGTTTGCGGCGTTGTCAAACTGCTGCGGCATCCACGCGCCCGGCGTGGCGGCCACCAGTTCGTTGGCCCGCTCAATCGCCCCCTTCATACCCTTTTCCCGAGGCGTCAAGTCGAAGGTCGCGCCGTACGCCGCCATGATCCGGCGTCGCTCGATCGACATCGATTCGGGCATCACCAACACCAGCTTGTAGCCCCTGACCGCCGCCACGATGGCCAGCCCGATACCGGTATTTCCCGACGTCGGTTCGATGATCACACTGTCCTTCGTCAGCAGGCCACGCTGTTCGGCGTCTTCGATCATGGACAGCGCGATACGATCCTTGATACTGCCGCCGGGATTGGCCCGCTCGAGTTTCATCCAGACTTCCACCCGCGGATTGAACAGTCGCTGCATGCGAACGTGTGGCGTACGCCCTATGGTTTCGAGAATAGTATTGGCGCGCATGGAATGGCATCTCCGTCAAAAGGTGTCTGGCCGCACTGCACTAAATATGAAACTCCATCCCGTCGTCGGTCGGTCGCTGTGCCACGGTGCTGTTGAACTGCACCACCGACCGCGGCGGCACCGATGACGTAAGCCACACATTGCCCCCAATAATCGATCCTTCGCCCACCACCGTGTTCCCCCCGAGAATCGTCGCATTCGCGTAGATCACTGAATCCTTCTCGACCGTCGGATGCCGCTTGCGATGGGCCAGATGCTTGCTCACCGCCAGCGCACCCAAGGTGACGCCTTGATACACTTTCACGCGCTCGCCGATGACGCTGGTCTCCCCGATCACGATGCCGGTTCCGTGGTCAATCGCAAACGAGGCGCCAATCTGTGCGCCCGGATGAATATCGATGCCGGTCTCACGGTGCGCCCATTCCGAAAGCAGTCGCGGGACTAACGGGACTTTCAGCACGTAGAGCTCATGCGCCAGCCGATGGACCGCCGTGGCCAGAAATCCCGGATACGCCAGAATCACTTCGTCGAGACTCTCGGCGGCCGGATCTCCAGCATGTATGGCCTGCGCATCCAGCAAGAGCATAGCCTGCACGTCTGGCACTCGGGCCAGGAACTCAGCCACCACGCGCGGCGCGTCCGCAACCAGCGGGTGGATGGCGAGCCCGATCACGTGCTCCACCCGTCGAGCGTCGGCGTGAACGTCCAAACCACCGTCCGCATCGACACCGGCGAACTGCGGAAACAACAAAGCCAGCGCGCGTCGAATGAACTCCTCGGTCAAGGCGCGGATGGGACGTTCGGTACCTGACACGCGTCGCTCCGCGGCCAAGCGATCGACGAAGGCAGGCCAGTCTGTTTCGGTCATGGGCTCACAAACGTTCGAGCGTCGATACGCGTTGGCGTTGCGTCATGGGCACGTACCCGTGCATCCCCAGTGGGTGAAGTCCTGCTTCGCGGATCACGCGTCGGTACCAGTCGGCCGACTGTGGCGTCGGCCAGCTCGTATCGCCTTCAAACGCGTCGCTACGCGTAAACAACTCCAGATACGCCACTCCGCCAGTACGGCGCGACACCTGCGCCAGTCCTCGACGCAGCGTGGCCGGCGGCAGATAGTTGAGCATGCCGCAACACACCACCAGGTCGTACTGGTCACGAAGCGGCAGGGTGTCCACATCCTCAATGCCACCCTGCCGCAGTCCGCGCCGAGTGCCAAAGCGCGCTATCGCATACTCGCTCGGATCGATCCCGTCGTAGTGTACCTGCGGTCGCAATCGCGACAGCTGCGGCTGCCACTGTCCCTCCCCGCACCCGACATCGAGGACCGTACGCACGGGCCGACCCAATACCCATTCGGTGAGTCGCAGGACAAACTCGACCTGGCGTCGAAGTTCGACCGCCGACTTCACACGGTGTTGCGGGTGGCGATACCACTTATCGAAGTAGGCCCGATCGTAGCTCGCCATCAGAGTATTCCCCAAAAACCGCGATCGATATCAATCGCAAAGCGCCAGACACCATCGCGAAGTCCGCGTGCCACGTCCACACGCATGAGATCGAAAAAGAACAACGCACCCACGCCCGCGGAGGGCCACACACCGCTCACACGGCTCGGCGTTGACGGAATGCCGCTGGCGGTGGCCATGACCTGCGCGTATGGCGCCAACGTGATGTGTCCCGGTGCCTTGCCGTATTTCCCGAGCGGAATCGCCGGAGCACGCACGGGCTGCCGCATCTCAATGCGCTGCGACACGAATGCCCGCGTGGCAAACGAGGCAGCATCGTATCCCGGTGCCGACCACGGACCACCGGCAAAGGCCAGCCACTGGGGAGGCAAATCGCGACCACCCGCCACGCCAGCCTGCGTCAGCAACACGATCGCGCGATCGTGCGAAAGCGGTCGCTGCACCAGCATCTGCCCCTGCGCTCGCGCTACCCTTGGCGTCACTGATTGGTCGCGCATGTCCGTTCCCGTGTATCCGCCAACCGAGGCATTCAACGACCAGACACCACGCGTCGCGCGCGCATCGCTCGGAATCCAGCCCCCCGTCCCGCGCAGTTCCGCGCGTACACCGCGCAAACGCCACGTCGGCACGACCGGTTCAAAGCGCCCACTCAGTGGGCGCGCCGTGAGGGTCACCGGCACATCAGTCTCGTACGCGACGCGCAATGTGAACGGATCGAGTGGTGAGCGACGGAACGCCACACCCGCCGCGCGCATGTCGACCTGCTGCGAATAGTCGCTGCCAAACGCCAGCGCAGCCAACGAGTTGGTGACGCCGCCCCGTTCGGGCACCGCGAGATCGCGCAGATCGCGCTCGGCGAACAGTTGCAGCAGCGGCACGCGACCAAACGCGGGCGCGCGTCCCACCGCGATCTGTCCTTTCGCCTGGCGGTCATCAATGCCGTACCGGCCGCGCGCGGAGAGTAACCAACCCGCGCCCCAACGCCGCGACACGCCGGCGCCAAGTGACAGCCCTTCAGCCCGAGTGAATCGCGCAAGGTCGCTGATACCCCGTCCGGTCACCGCCGTGCGTACCGGACGCGCCAACATGGCCGAACGCACGGCGGCCTCCGCCTGCACACGCGCCTGCACCACCTCGTCGCTGGTCGCCACTTGAATCTCGGGCGGCAACATGTCCACCACGCGACCAGTGAACGGATAGCGTCGGAGCGAATCCGCCGACACCGAACTCCAGCGTGGCAGCACCTGTGTGGCCGACGGGATGAGCTCGTTCACATCGTAGTTGGAGACCTCCCACCGACCGCGTACGATGCCGCGCACGGGAATGTCCATCCACGTCGAACCACGCGAGACTTCAACCTCCTGCCGACGCGGCAACCAGTAGCGTTCACGCACGAGGCCATTTTCCAGCGTCACCACCAGGGTTTCGATGCGCTTATCCAGAATCGCCGCTCGCGTAAACGTCATCGACAGGCGTACCACCGCTGCGGTTTCGCGATCAAGAAACACCGATCCAATCGCCGCTGGCCGTGTGCCGTCTCGTGGTCGAAAACGTACTTCGTCCACCACGATATCGCGCCCCGGAATTCGGATGCGCACCGGACTCGCGCGCTGAAACTCGTAGAGCGCG
>JANLVM010000719.1:0-1746 GCA_031364015.1 Gemmatimonadaceae bacterium | reverse complement strand
TTTCCTCGAGATGCTCACCCATGGATTCGCGGCGGTGCACCGTCGTGAGCAGCACTCTCCGCGACGACCACGCGACGTTGTTCAGCGCCGGCGTATCGAAGTGCGCGCGGGGCACGACCATCTGCAGTGCATCGACCACGGTATTGCCGGTGACGAAGATGTCGCTGTCCGGGATGCCCTCGGAGACGAGGTTGTTGCGCGCTTCGCTGGTGGGTGCGAAATGAATGTTCGCGGTGCAGGTCGCGATGCGACGATTGACTTCCTCGGGAAACGGACTGCTCAGGTCGAACGAACGCAGTCCGGCCTCGATGTGCCCGATGGGAATGCCCTGGTAGAACGCCGCCAGCGCTGCGGCGGTGACGGTGGACGTATCACCTTGCACCAGCACGAAGTCCGGCTTCCGTTCGAGGAAGCAATCGGTGAGCGCCTGCATCGCGCGCGACGTGAACACTCCGAGATTCTGACCGTTCTGCATCAGTCCGAGGTCGACGTCGGGCGTGATGCCAAAGACATCGAGCGCCTGCTTGAGCATTTCCCGATGCTGGGTGGTCGCGACCACCAGCGGTTCGAGGTTCGGGTGCCCGCGCATAGCGGCAATGACCGGAGCCATCTTGATGACTTCGGGTCTCGTGCCAATCACGAGGCAGACGCGGTGGCGGTTGCCGGGGGAGGACATGCGGGCGGTTGAAGGGAGAGGTGTCGGGCAGGGTCGAACAAGCTTACCCTCAGGTCGCTCCCGCCGATATACTCTCCGCTTCGCATTCGTTGCGCCTCAGTCGCCTCCTGCGTCGGACAGCACCATGGAAGAAGAAGCGTTTCGACTGTTGGCCGACGCCGAGCGAGATCATTGGTGGTTTCGCGGTCGCCGGGAATTCATTCGGGCAGCGCTCGAAAGACTCGAGCTGCCGTCCAGTGCGAGCCTTCTCGACGCCGGTTGCGGTTCGGGCGGGAATCTCGCGTTACTGGCCGAGTTCGGGACGGTCTTCGGATTCGAATACCAGGCGCAGGCGCTTGGCCTCGCCTCCGCGCTCGGCATCGGTACGGTAGCACCGGGATCGCTGCCGGCTGACGTCCCGTTTCCCGGTCAACGGTTTGATGCCATCGGCCTCTTTGACGTGCTGGAGCATCTGCCGCAGCCCGTCGAGTCACTCACGGCGCTTGGCGAGCGGCTGACCTCTGCGGGCGCACTGGTGGTGACCGTGCCGGCCAATCCGTGGATGTGGGGGCCGCACGACGAGGTGCATCAGCACTGTCGACGGTACACGGCGCGTGAGCTGCGCAATCACCTCGCGCGGTCGAACCTGCGCGTCGAGTATCTCACGTACTTCAACTCACTGCTGTTGCCGCTGGCGATCGCGCAGCGTGTACGAGAGCGGATGTTCGGCTATTCGGCGGAGAGAGTGTCGCCGTCACCTGCCGTGAATAGCGCACTGCTGCGCATCTGGCGGCTGGAGCGCCTGTGGATTCCTAAACGGCGATTCCCATTCGGCCTTTCGTTGCTGGCCATTGCGAGGCGTCGCGATGCTGCTGAATAACGATGGCATCGTCCACCTCGTCGTTCCGTGCTTCAATGAGGCCGCACGACTCGATAGTGCGGCGTTAGAGCGTGCATTGCGCGACATGCCGTGGCTCGCACTGTGTTTCGTCAATGATGGCTCCACTGACGACACCCGCGTGGTGCTCGAAGGCATTCGCGGTGCGTGTCCGTCGCGAGTGCTGGTGATGTCGCTGCCGAATAACGTTGGC
>JANLVM010000862.1:0-3226 GCA_031364015.1 Gemmatimonadaceae bacterium | reverse complement strand
GCGCTGTGTGGCATCGGAGCCGTGTCCATTCGCGAGGCCGCTCGGCGAGTTGGCCGCGACGTGAAGGCGGTGCACGGCGACGTCACGGCGTTGCTCGATGCGGGCATCCTGGATCGCGTGGAAGGTGGGAAAATCACGTTCCCGTTTGAGGCTGTGCAGGTGGAGTTCACACTGCGTGCCGCGTAGTCGGCAATTCCCGGGTGCGGCAGAGCCGTACCTCAATCGTACCACCCCTGCACAAACCATCGCACCGGCGCGGTGATCGTATTCGCCGCCGACTCGCCATACACCAGCAGTTCCCCCTCGTCCTCGGCGTCACATCGCCAGTAGTCGCGCGCGAATGCATCGGCGCGCCACCAGTCACCGCTCAATCGCTCGGGACCGTCAGCATGCGCGATCGACAATCGGCGTCCGCGCCACCACACTGCGGTCGGCACACCACGTGGCGCTTCAACATCCACCACTTCGGGGGTGTCGAGTAGTCGCAATACGGCCGGCGCATGCGCATTCGCGTGTGTATCGTCATCAGTGATGCCACTCGATGTAACAGGCACCGGCGCTGACGCCTGCGCCATCGCATCGGCACTCGCCCACTGTCCGGTGGCTTCCGGCTTGTGCGCATCACCAGCCACCGCGCGCACTACCACATCACCGGCATTGTCCGGATCGAGCGCCGCGCGCAACCGCGCAAACACCGACTCGGCGTTCATCGCCGCATCGCGCCACGACGGCACCAGCAGATCGCCCTGATCGGCGGCTAGTGGTGCGGTGGCCGGAATGCCCACCGTGACGCCAATGATGGGCGCGGGAATCACCCACCGTTCGAGGAGTGCGCGACACTGATCGAACAAGGGTTCAAGTCGCGCTAACGGCCGTGCGGGACGCACCTCGCGTGTGATGCTGCGCTGCGGAATAGACAGCAGCGATGAGGCATCGACGGTTTCGCGCGGCGCGTCATCACCTCCCACTTCTTCCAGCGGCCACTGACGCCCAGCATCGAGAACCAACGTGATCGATACCGCTGCCGCCGCGCGTCCATCATCCACCAACTCGCGCACCAGTCGCTCTAACTGTGCACGCAGCACGAACAGCACCGGTGCGGTGCTTTCCACGGCCGCCGGTAACTCGACACTGGTGCTGCGTGTCGCTTCCACGCGCACAAGTCCAGGACGCCGCGCGTCGTCACCCTGTGCCAACCGCCACGCCGTCAGTCCCTCGGCGCCCCAGCGTCGCTCGATATCACCCGGTGCCAGTGACGCGAGCGCGCCCACAGTGCGGAGCCCGAGTGCCCGCAATGCGTCGCGCAGCTCGTCGTCCATGGGCACGAGCCCCAATGGCGCCGGCGCGAGATACGTCGCGCATTGTCCGCTGGGAATGCAGGTGATGCCATCGGGCAATGCCAGCGGATCGCGTTCGCGCACGACACGACTGCGTGCCTGTGGCGCCCAGGTGGCGGCGCGCGCGGCCACGCAGGAATTGGCAATGGCCACGCGGGCATCGGGGTGCCAACGTTGCGCGATGGACAGCAGCGCGCGCGCCAGCACGTCTTCACCACCGAGTGCGTCGAAACCGGATGCGCCAATCCACCACATGCCAGGCGCACCCTGCACGGGTGTGACCTGTGGACTCGCCGCGAGAAATGCGGTGGTGACCGCCAGCACCGCATCGTTGACCACATGATCATCCCATGCGCGCACGTCGAGTGCGGCGCAGCGCGCCTGCGCTTCGGGAAGCGTCATGCCGGCGCGTATGCCCGCGCGTCCGGCCGCGAGTGAGACGGCGCGCAGTCGTGTGTTATCGGCGAGCGCCCTCGGCAACGCGTCCCAGTGTCGGTTTGGCGCTGGGATAGCGACCGCTGTGTTGTTCGATACTTGCACCGACTTTTTCGCGCGCCCGTTCGCGTCGAGTGGGCTTTCCATAGGACGATTCGGCGGCACGCCGCCGTCCGCGATAGCGCGTCCAATCCCGTGTGTGCTTGTCGAACCCGCGATCGAACTGTTCGCGTTCGCGGTGGCGTTCGCGGTGGCGTTCGCGCGGTGTGAGTGGGGGGAGGTGTGGCTCGCCTGTTCGGTCAATGCCAGTGCGAGTTGCGTCGCGATGGGCACTGTGGGTTTGCGTGGCGGATGTATAGATGTCGTCGCTGGCCGAGACACCGAGGCCGCCCCAGGTGATGGGTTGACCGATGGCGTCGTCGGGGCGTCCGCCGATAGCGGCCCAGGGACGGCGCGAGCCGCGTGCCACGCCGCGCCGATCGGGAATCTCGGAATCCGTACACACGCGACGCGCCATGACGATACCACTGCTCACCTCGATTGATCGAACGCTGCGATGGGGGCCACCTTTCTCCACGATCACCGAAAATCCGCGCGTCACATTGTGTGTCGCACCTGGCATGGCGTTTTGCAGAGCGCGTGGCGTGTCGGTGCGTTGTCGTCGGATGGGAAGCGGCTGTGCAGACAGTGGTTCGAGTCGCAGACGCACCGCGCCACTCACCCGACTGGGCCGGGCCTCGTGTTGCAGCACGACACACGCGGCATCGCGTTCGCGCGCGAGTTGCGCGAGTCGCACGCCATGCACCCGTGACAGTGCCGGTGCGCCATCGATGACCACCAATGCAAACACGCCACTGCGTAGCAGCAGGTCGGCGCACCATGCACTGCGTTTACCATCGCGCGGACGCACCATCACCAGTCGCTCACCCAGTCCGGCCCATGGGGCGGCAGCGAGTGTGCGACGGGCATCGATCCAGGCCACCCAACCACCGGTGCGCAGCACGCGGGTGACGACCTGACGCACCAGGGCCGTTTTGCCGGCGCCAAGCGTACCCACGACCTCGGTGATGCGCCCGCGCGGAATGCCGCCACCCAGCGCGGTATCGAGTGGCCCAATCCCGGTGGCCCATGGGCTCCCCGCCGTCCGTCCACCGGCCACCACCGCCTCGAGCTGCGTGCGGAGCGACGCGAGCCCAAGGACGGGAAGGCAGACGGGGGCAGGGGGGTGCGGAAGGGCGAGGGCGACGGCGGTCATAGGGGCGTGAATTGGATACCGAATAAAAACCGAAGATCAAGACCCGATGAAACGGGGAGGGCGGACGGCCCTGAGCTACTTCTTTTTGGTCTTCGCCGCGTACACCGAGTCGAGCACCATCCGGAACAGCTGTGGGGGCTGGGCACCGATAATCAGGGCACCGTCGATGTAGAAGGTCGGCGTGCTCCCGGCGCCGGCG
>JANLVM010000841.1:0-1614 GCA_031364015.1 Gemmatimonadaceae bacterium | reverse complement strand
AGCGAACTCACCGAGTCGACGCTGGTGCGCATGATGATTGGGCGGGAACTGCGCGAGTATTTTGCGACGCACGCCGCGACACCGCGCGGCGACGAGTGGCTGCGCGTGGACGGATTTACGTCACCCGGACGCTTTCGTGATGTGTCGTTCACCGTGCATGCTGGCGAGGTGGTGGGGCTGGCGGGCCTGGTTGGGGCCGGGCGGTCAGAGATCGCGCGTGCCATCTTTGGCCTCGATCCATTGTCGACGGGGCAGCTCTGGGTGCGCGGTCGACCGGTGTCGATTCGCCATCCGCGCGACGCGATGGGGCATGGTATCGGGTTCGTTCCGGAAGACCGCAAGCGGCAAGGGCTGGTGCTGGGTATGCGCGCGCGCGAGAATGCGACGCTACCGTCACTGTCGCGCTTCGCTCGCGCGGGGTGGGTTAGTCGACACGCCGAACGGACTGCCGTTCGCACGAGTTTCGCGCGCGTGTCGCTGCACGCGGGAACCGAGGCTACGGTCGCATCGCTGTCCGGGGGAAATCAGCAGAAGGTTGTGCTGGCTAAATGGCTGACGGCGGCGAGCGATCTCCTCATACTCGATGAACCCACACGGGGCGTTGATGTCGGCGCGAAAGCCGAGTTGCACGCGTGGATCGATCAGCGCGCTGCGGAAGGCGCAGCGGTACTGCTGATTTCGAGCGAGTTGCCGGAACTGCTCACGCTTTCCTCGCGCATTTTGGTGCTGCGCGACGGTCGGATCCGTGGCGAGATGTCGAGAGAGGACGCTACGCAGGGCGGCCTGTTGCGATTGATGGCAGGACTGGATTGAACCGCGCGACCTGAGGGCGTAGGTTATCCTATTCTTCTCCTTTCTAAGTGAGTGATGACCATGCGCGACGACCGTTCATTGGCTGAGGTCAACCTCGACATCGACCTGGGCCGTCATCCCGAAGCGAGCAAGGCGCCAAGCAGCCGCGACGAGATCGTGTTTCGATTGGGCATTTGCGGAGATTTCAGGGCGCGATCTGACACAAATGGACAACTGGCGAGCTGGCGTGTGGACCGCGATGACATCGACGACGTGTTGTCCGCAATGGCGCCGACATTGCATCTCGCGCTGGGCAGCGGAGTGGTCGCTGACGTGACGTTTCGCGAGCTCGATGACTTTCATCCGGATCGGCTATTCGACCGCGTTCCGCAGTTCGCGCCGTTGCGAGAGCTTCGCGCGCAACTTGCCAATCCTTCTACCTTCGGGCGCGCAGCAGCGCAGCTGGCAGTGCCGTCCGCGCCTGCGGAGCCGCCCAAACGACCGTCGCTGCCATCAACAGGCAGTCTGCTTGATTCCATCGTCGGCGAAGAGACACCGTCTCGGTCCCCTGTTGCCGCCACGAACGACCTGTACGAGTTCATCCAACGTTCCATGGCACCGCACCTCGTCGCGCGCGCCGATCCACGACAGGCGGAAGTGCTGGCGCAGGTCGACGCGTCGATCGCGTCGATCATGCGCGCGCTTCTGCACCACCCGGCGTACCAGGCGATGGAGTCTCTCTGGCGCGGTGTTTTCCGGTGTGTGCGACACGTTGACACGGATGCGCGTCTTCAAATCCACCTGATTGACGTGACACGCGAC
>JANLVM010000805.1:0-2860 GCA_031364015.1 Gemmatimonadaceae bacterium | reverse complement strand
TGGGCGACCACATGCTCGACGGTTTTACGGAACCCGGACGCGGTTTGCTCACCCGCCGCTGCTGCCAACCGTGGCCCGTGCGCCGCCACCGCTACACGTTCCGATGCGGACAACCCGGCAGTTGCGCGCACCACACTGAGTCGCCCCGGGTTTGATGCAGTGCTCATTCCGTGGCTTTGGAGGCTGCGGGGAAGGAGACTGTCGTCATGGCACGTCCGTCGAAGTACACGCCCGAGTTCCGTCGTCGAGCGGTCGAGGAGGTCCTTGATCGTGGCCGCATGGTGACTGAGGTCGCTGCGTCGTTGTCGATCACGTCACCCGAAACGCTGCGGCGTTGGGTGATCCAAGCCAAGATCGATCGCGGTTTGGTCACTGGTCCCACGACCGAGGAACTCGCTGAGATCAAAGCGTTGCGTAAGGAGGTGGCTGACCAGCAACGAACAATCGAGATCCTCAAGGCAGCCACCACTTTTTTCGCCCAGGAAGCCGACCCGAGATCGCGGTGAACGTCGCGTTCATCGATGCTCACCGGGACCGGTTCCCGGTCGCGGTGATGTGTCGGGTGCTCGAGTTTCCCGAGCGAACGTTCTACGCGTTCAAAGCCCGACCGGTCTGCGCGCGAGCGCTCACCGATGTTGATCACAAGTCGATGATCCTCACCGAATGGGCAGCGAACTACTCGTGTTATGGGGCGCGCCGGTTGCACAAACACTTGCACCGTCAGGGCTACCCGATCGCGCGTTGCACCGTCGTGCGGTTGATGCGCGACCTGGGCATTCGTGGCGTGCAACGCGGACGCAAACAGTTCACCACCCACCCCGATAAGACTGCTGATCGGCCGCCGGACCTGGTGAAACGGGTCTTCGCCGCTGACGCCCCGAACCAGCTGTGGTTGGCCGACATCACCTATTGCTCGACATGGGAAGGCTGGCTCTACGTCGCGTTCATCACCGACGTCTACGCGCGGGTCATTGTTGGCTGGCAGATCGCCAGTCACATGCGCACCGATCTGGTGCTCGACGCGTTGGAGATGGCTGCGTGGCGACGAGACCTGATCGGCCGATGCGTGCACCACTCCGACGCCGGCGGCCAATACACATCGATCCGCTACACCGACCGCCTCGTCGACGCCGGCCTGACAGCCTCGATCGGCACCGTTGGAGACAGCTACGACTGTGAGCATGATGGTGTTGCTGTTCGGTCGGGTTTGACCCTTGTTACGAGTGACCTGGTGTCTTTGCGTTGATCTGTCGGCCCGGTCGGTCAGCCCCCTTCAGATGTTGTCTGGCCGGGTGGGCAGTGACCGAATAGGGGCCTGGCAAAACGACCCATCACAGTCCTGTCCGCCCTCCCGACCAGACGGCGTCGTCAGCCTGTGAAAGAGGCCAACAACATGACAAACAGCATCGCGCTCGTCGAACCAACTGCCAAGGTGATCGTTGGAGTCGACACTCACAAACTCGTCCACGTCGCAGTCGCAATCAACCTGCTCGGGGCCCGGCTCGCCACGATCAGCGTCTCGGCTGACCGGGCCGGCTACGCCGAGCTCGTTGCGTGGGCACGCACGCTCGGTGCGGTCGAAGCGTTCGGGATCGAAGGCACCGGCTCCTACGGGGTCGGATTGGCGAGCTTCGTTCGCCGCCAAGCCATCAGAGTCGTCGAGGTCAATCACTGCGATCGTCGCAAGCGCCGCAACAACGGCAAGAGCGACACCATCGATGCCGAGACCGCCGCCAGATCTGTGCTGTCGGGGATCGCGACGGCTGTCCCGAAGACCGCTGATGGCGCGTCGGAGATGGTCCGTCAGATCAAGATCGCACGCGACACCGCGGTCAAGGCCAGGTCAGCAGCGATCATCACGCTAAAGACGTTGATCGTGAACGCGCCGGGCGAACTCCGCGAAGCACTCGAGCCGTTGACCGACCGCAAACTCATCGATCGTTGCGCCGCACTTGAGTCCGGCGAACTCGTCGATCCCAGCGAGTCCGTCAAGCACGCTCTCCGCGCGCTCGCAACACGCTGGCTGATGCTGTCGAGCGAGATCGCCAGCCACGACGAGGCGCTCGACACGATCACCCTCGCCGCCGCTCCGACGCTGCGCGAAGCGTTCGGGATCGGACCCGACTCGGCAGCCGAGATGATGATCGTCGCCGGCGACAACCCGCAACGCGTCCGGTCCGAAGCAGCGTTCGCGAAGCTCTGCGGCGCCTGCCCGATCCCCGCCTCGTCGGGTGTCACGAACCGCCATCGACTCTTCCGCGGCGGTCACCGCCAGGCCAACGCTGCGCTCTACCGGATCGTGATCGTGCGGATGCGCTGGCACCAGCCGACCATCGACTACGTCACCCGCCGCACCGCCCAGGGCCTGTCGAAGAAGGACATCATCCGCTGCCTCAAACGGTTCGTCGCCCGCGAGATCTACAACGCTCTCATCGCCGACCACCAATCACGCGTCGAGTTCGCCAACGCCGCCTGAAGTTCTTTCCCGGAACTCTTGACATATAGGGGCGTCAATGCGATGGCAGAAGCCCTCAACGGCACCTTCAAAGCCGAACTGATCAAGCTTCACGGCCCCTGGCGCACCCGCCGCCAGCTCGAGATCGCGATCATCGAATGGATCGACTGGTACAACCACCGACGCCTCCATTGCGAGATCGGAGACCTCCCACCAACCGAGCTTGAGAGCAACTGGTACCGTCAACAAGACCTCGCCCCAGCGGCAGGAAACCCATAACCCGCACTGCACCAAACCCGGGGCACTTCATGACGGCATAGTCCGCCACCCTTGGGCGGGTAAGGGCGTCGATTCTTTGCTTTGTCGGCGGCCATGAGATTCTGCCCGTAGGCGGTCACGTAGCTG
>JANLVM010000716.1:0-9650 GCA_031364015.1 Gemmatimonadaceae bacterium | reverse complement strand
CTTCTTCATCACGTTGAACGAAGAAATCGACACCTTGCCGCCCGAAATGCCTGACGATCCCGAACCGATCGTCGTCGGATTGGAGGCACCCCAGCTAAACGAGAAAATCTCGATCTTGCCCTCAAACCCCTTCGCGGTGCTTTCGCCAATGATCGTTTTGCCAAGGTCCAGAAACGTATCGAATGCCATGGTAGGAGCTCCTCACGGTGATAATGTGCGCCGCGGCACGGCGCCGCCGGCGATGGAACGCGATGCTGCTGGTATAGTTATTTTGCCGGAGCCGGAAGCTCGGCCACCAACCGCATGGCCACCCCGAGTTCGTCAAGCTGGTAATGCGGCCGCAAATACGCTACTGCGCGGTATGCGCCAGGTTTGCCCGGTACTTCGACCACATCGATACGCGCCTCGGAGAGCGGCTTGGCCGCCTTGATGGCCGCTGGTGCGTTGTCCAATGCGATGTAGCTCTGAATCCAACGATTGAGGAACGCGTCCACATCGTTGCGCGTGGCATAGCCGCCGATCTTGTCGCGCATCATCACCTTCAGATAGTGGGCGAAGCGCGACGTCGAGAAGATGTATGGCAGCTGCGCCGACAACCGTGCACTGGACGACGCCCGCGGGTCGTCATACACCTTCGGCTTTTGCGCCGACTGCACGGAGAAGAATGCCGCCTTGTCGGTGCCCTTCTGGTGAACCAGCGGAGCAAAGCCCAGATCGGCCAGTTCTTTTTCACGACGATCCGTGATCTGCACTTCCGTCGGGCACTTCATGGCGATCTCGCCCGACTCGGTGCGGAAGTTGTGAACCGGCAAGCCTTCGACCAGTCCACCGCTTTCGACGCCACGAATGGCCGCCGTCCATCCATAGAACGCGAACGCCTTGTTCACGTTGGCCGCGAGTGCGTACGCTGCGTTGCCCCAGCAGTACTCCTCGTGGTCCGTCCCATCGACTCGCTCTTCATAGTTGAACGCGTCGATCGGTACCGTGGCACTGCCGTACGGCTCACGCATGAGAATGCGCGGCGCGCTCAGTGAGACATACCGCGAGTCTTCGCTGCCACGGAACGACTTCCATTTCGCGTATTCGGTGCTGTCGAAGATCTTTGCCAGGTCGCGCGGGGTGTCGAGCTCCGACCAGCTATCCAGATTGAGCATCTCGTGCGAGGCGGCCGTCAGGAATGGCGCGTGCGCGGCGGCGGCGACGTTCGAAATCTTCTCCAGCAGCTCGATGTCCTGGCCGCTCTTGTCGAAATAGTAGTCGCCCACGAGGGCGCCGAACGGCGTGCCGCCGAAGACGCCATACTCCTCCTCGTACACTTTCTTGAACATCGCGCTCTGGTCGAATTCGGGCGCCCGCTGCAGGTCGCGCAGCAGATCCTTCTTCGACACGTTGAGCACCTTGATCTTGAGCATCGTGCCCGTCTCGCTCTGCTTGAGCAGATACTGCAGACCGCGCCACGACCCTTCGAGCTTCTGGAAGTCCGGGTGGTGCAGGATCACGTTGAGCTGCAGCGAAAGCAAATGATCGATCTGCGCGATGCGCGCATTGATCATCGTCTCCGTATCGCGATTCACCGTCATCGTCCCTTCGAGTACTTCGGAGACGAAACGCCGCACGAGGTCCTTGCCCTTGCCCTTCGATTCAGCATCCTTGCCCATCTTGCCCTGCTCGACGATTTGGTCGAGGAGGGACAGGTCGGCATCGATCGTAACCGCCGCCTGCGCCGCTGCTTTCTTAGCCTCAGCCATGGTCAGCTCTCCAGGCCAAGTTCAGCCTTGAGTTTCGCCATCTTGTCGGCGTCACCCAACGTATCCTGCAGCACTTCATCGAGCTTCTCGTTCGTCTGCAGGTTGGCCCGCAGGTTGGCGAGCTCCGTGCGCAGTTCGAGCAGTTCCCGCAACGGCTTGACCTGCTTGGCCACGGCGTCGGGAGAAAAATCGTCCATGCTGCGGAAATTGAGCTCAACGGCCAGCTTCGGCGCATCGGCATCTTCACTGAGCTTGTTCTCCACAGTGAACTGCAGCCGCGGCTTCATGCTCGCGAGGGTGTCATCGAAATTGTCGGGCGTGAGCTCGACGAACTTCCGGTCCTTGAGCCGCGCCAGGGGTTCGGAAGGGCTGCCGCTGAAGTCGCCGAGTACCCCCATAAGGAACGGCAATTCCTTCATTTCGATCGCGCCACCCGTCTCAACTTCGTAGGAGATCTGAATACGAGGAGGACGAACGCGCTCCAACTTTTTCTGCGTACTGTCGGCCATGCGAATGCTCCGGCGCGAGTGTGCTTGATGGTGGATGAGACACGACGTGAAACCAGTCAGGCAAAGTCCGGCCCCGTCCATCGGATGTCAAGCACCTTCACCGCATTGCTTGCCGCGCGATGTGCGACACGGCAAACTCAGCAGGTAAGGACGTTACGGGTTCGTTGCGGGCTCGGCTGTCGGCCGATCCCGCGCGCCGCCGTCGCTCGACTCTCACGGAGCGTCGAACGTCGAGGTACCTTCCGCCATGCGTCATATGCAGCCCGTCTTGTGGACCAAGGGAGTCCTGCTCACTCCGCAGCACCTGCAAGCGCAGGACCGCTATCATGAAGCCACGCTGGCCTTTCAGGTCGGCGCCCTGGCCTTCTGTCCGTGGGGAGTGTCGCGAGTCGCGTTTGATTTCGAAGCACTGTCCGGCGGCACGCTTGTCGTGACCGCCGCGACCGGTCGGTTTCCCGACGGGATGTTGTTCGACGCGCCCGCGGGCGGGCCGACGCCGTCACCAAAGTCAATCGCCACCGCGTTCGCACCCGATCAGCGCTCGCTACTCGTGTCGCTGGCCGTACCCGAGTATCGACCCGGGGCGCGCAATGTCGCGCGCAGTGGCGACCATGCCATCACGCGATGGCACGCGGACGAACTGCTGATCCGCGACGAAACCACGGGGCTCACTGAGCGCCCGATTCAGGTGGCGCCACCGACCCTGCGACTGCTCGTCGAAGGGGAATCGACCGATGGGTTCGTCAGCATGCCGATTGCTCGCATCATTCGTTCCACCGCCGGGGAATTCGCGTTCGATCCGACCTTCATCCCGCCACTCCTCGACCTCTCGGCGAGTGACACACTCATCGCGATCGCACGACGATTGCTCGAACGCCTTTCGGCGAAGAGCAGCTCACTCTCTGGCAGTCGCCGTCAGCGCAATCAGGGGCTGGCCGATTTCTCCGTCGCCGATGTCGGCAGCTTCTGGCTGTTGTATACCCTCAACACGCATCTCCCGGCCGTGCGTCATCTGCACGACGTACGCCGAGGGCACCCGTCGCTGTTCTGGGAAACGATGCTGGCCATTGTCGGCGCGCTCTCCGCATTCGCCACGACGGCCGACGCGCGCACACTGCCCGTGTACGATCACCTGCGATTGGGCGAAGGGTTCGCCGAGCTCGAACGTCGCTTGTATGAACTGCTCGACGGTGCCGTGGTGGATGCTGCAGTGTCGCTGCCGCTCAAGGCCGTGCGTCCGACGTTGCACGCCGTCGCGATCGAGCAGACGACCTGGCTCGATGCGCCGCAGTGGTTTCTCGCCGTCAGCTCAAGCGTGCGGCAGCAGGAGTTGATCCCCAAGGTGCTTCAGGGATGCAAAGTCGGCTCGGCCGATGTCGTCGATACGCTCATTCGTCAGGCCCTCCCGGGGATCGAACTCGCGCACGTGTCCGTACCGCCACCCGCCGTGCCGATGAAGCTGGACTTCCAGTATTTCGCGATTCGGAAAGCGGGGAGCGCATGGGACGCCATCAATCGCGCGCGAAACCTTGCCGTCTACGTCCCCGCCGAACTTGTCGACGCACGATTCGAACTGGTCATCGTGCTCCGCTAGGGCTTTGGAGTTGGGAGCACCGGCGCCTTCAATGCCGGGGCGCTCACGGATGGGGCTTTCGGTACCGTCGGGACGGTGGGGACCGGCCGCTTCAGCACCAACACCAACATCAGCACCGCGATCAGGATCACCGCGTTAATGACGATGATCAGGCCCATGGGCAGCCGTCGTTTCTCCGTCGCGCTGGTCTTGACAGGCCGAGCGGCGGTGACCGGTGCGTCGGGTACCACGGGCATGGGCGCTCGGCTGATAAGCTGCGTGAACTCGCTCGGCCCGGCGACCCCTGCCTGAGCTGGTACCGCACCGCCGAGCGTCGAAAGCGGCGTTGAACCAACGTGCTTGAACACTGGCGGTGGGAGAATTCCCGGTATCGGCGAACCACCTAACGGGGAACCGCCCATCGGTGATGGGGCAGGAGGTGCGGCCCCAATCGGCGGAGCGCCAGGGAGTGAACCGAACAGCGGCGACATTCCGAGCGCCGATGGCAGTGGAGTCGGCGACGGAGCCGACGGGGTTGACGCGAACAGCGGAGACACCGACCCCGCAGAAGGCGACAGTCCGAGCATCGCCCCGGTCGCCCCGCCCATTGGCGGCGCGTGGCCAGATGATGCGGACGGGGTCAAAGGTCGCGCGGTGGCGATAGGCGGCATGGCCATCGGGCTCGGCGGTGCCGAACCGGGTGCCGTCGGCGTCGGCATCCACAGAGGGGTCGCCGGGGCCGACATCGGCGATGGGCGCGACGACTCCGGCAAGGGCGCCGCCTTGGCCGGCGCTGAGAACATCTGCGTGAACTCACCCGGCGCACTCTTCGCCGGAGCGGTCGGGGGCGTCACACTCGGCGGCGTCGCGTCCAACCGTGCCATCGGGGCTGTGGTCGGCGGTAACGCGGCACTGGCGAACATCTGGGTGAACGCCCCAGGCGGCGCTGGCGCTACCGGCGGCGTCACTGGGGGTGCTACGGGCGGCGCGACTGACGGCGCGACCGACGGCGTCACGGGCGGCGTCACCGGGAGCGTCATTGGCGGCGGCGTTGCGGCGCCGAACATCTGGGTGAAGGCCCCGGCTGGTGCCGACGCAACCGGCGGGGGTACCAGCGGCAGTGGCGTCATGGGACGCACGACCGGCGCAGGCATCGCTGACAACCAGGGCGCGCTGGCTTCCCCCGTTGTCTCAACCGACGGCGAAACCGTCTTCGCCTCGGCCCGACCGCCTGTCGTCGCGACACCGCCGTCAGCAGCTGCGGCACCGGACTCATCAGTCCCGCCACTGACCCCCAGCCGACTGTCCAGCCACGCCCGAAGCGAGCTCATCCCGGTGACGAACTCTGTCACGATCGCGAATCCCGAAGGAATGGTCGCCGTCTCGAGTACGCGATTGCGATCGGCACCGGTGAGTCGGCCGAGCTGCGTTCGGAGTTCCTCGACATCCTCCGGACCTGCCGAATCGGCAAGGTGCACGAGTACCACGCGCCCCGTCGCCAGTTCCTGGGCACTGTGGGTGCGGATGCCGCCTTCGACCGCGACGCATTTGAGCAGTCGGTATCTGGCGCTGAATTCGTCGCTCATGGCTCTCCAACGGAGAAGTCGTCAGCCGAAGCCCGCCGGAACAGCGCGACAACCGTGATGACGATGTATTGTTCAATATGTTCACGAGCTGCCCGCTCCGCGCAATGTGACGTGCTAAGGTATTCGCTTCACCGAGACTCTTCCAGCATGCGTTCTCCCCTCCGCCCGACTGGCCGTCCGAACCCGAAGCGATGCGCCTGACGTCTGCGCCGTCACGACGCGTCATCTGGGAAGACGGCATGCACCTGACGCCCCAGCATTTTCAGGCGCAGCGCCGATATCAGGAAGACCAGTCGTCGTACACCGTCGATCTCTTGTTTTCCTTCGCCTACGGGCTCTCGGCCATCGCCGTCGATGCCGATGCGCTGCATAACGGCACGTTCGCGCTCGTCCACGCCCGTGGGGTGTTGCCCGATGGCGCGGTGTTTCACATCCCCGACGCCGATGCCACGCCGTCGCCCCTGGCACTCGCCGAGCAGTTCTCGCCGACCCGCGACTCGCACGTCGTGTATCTCGCCCTCCCTCGCTGGCGCCATGACGCAAGCAATGTGCGCGACGCCGACACCCTCGGACTTGGTGCGCTCGCGCCAAGCGCCCGGTTCCAGTCGATTGAAGAAGTTGTGGTCGATGAAGCCACCGGCACGGATCCGCTGCCGGTCCGCTTCGCGTCGCGCAACCTGCACTTTCAGCTCGACGAAGGGCTGAGCGACGATGTCGTGGCGATGCCGATCGCGCGCGTGCGGCGTGATGGGCGCGGACAGTTTCAGCTCGACGTCGATTTCATTCCACCGACGCTCCAGATCATCGCCAGTGAGCGGCTGCTCGACCAGTTGCGTCGCACCGTCACCTTGCTCGAAGCGAAGGGCAGCGCGCTCGCCGCGTCGGTGAATCAGGCCCCCTCGGCCGCGATCGGCGGTGGTGCTGCCTACGTCGGCAACGAACTGGCTACCCGCTGGCTCCTGCACGCCGTGCGCTCGGCGGACGCCCCGTTGCGCCACCTGCTGCTCACACGGCGCGCGCATCCGGAGCGCGCCTATCTCGAACTCTCGCGTCTCGCCGGGGCGCTGTGCACCTTCGCGATGGGCGCGCATCCGCGCGACATTCCCGCGTATGATCACGACGACCTCACCACCTGTTTCGAGGCGCTCGATCGACAGTTGCGGGCGCATCTCGATGTCGTCATCTCCGCGCGGGCGGTCGTGATTCCATTGCAGCGCGTGTCGGACGTGCTGCACACCGCAGCGATCAGCGATCCACGATGCTTCGAACCGGGCGCGCGCTGGTTTCTCGCCGCGCGTGCCGACGTCGGTGCGGCCGACCTGATCGATCGGGTGCAGCGACTGACCAAGACCTGCGCCAGCAAGTTCGTGCTGGAACTGGTGCGCCGCGCCTTCAACGGCCTTCCCACCGAGCACATCCCTACGCCACCCGCAGGCCTCGCGCCCAAGCCCGACTTGACCTACTTCGAACTTCGCATGACCGGACCGTGTGCGCAGTCGCTGAACGAGGCGCGTGAGATAGGAGTCTACATCCCCGACGCGTTGCCCGGGGCCTATGTAGAAGTCGCGATACTCGTGCCGCAGTAACCCACCGAGAACAATCCCCCATGAGTGCTTCGTTGTCTGTCGCGCCGGGGCGCCTCGCTGGCGCCTTGCAAGAGTCAATCACCGCCGTCGTGCGCCTGCGAGCCGAGCGACAGGAGGTGACCGACGCGGTCGCTTTCCGCGCGCAGCTCACGCAGTTGCTGGCCCGTGCCGAGCAGGACGCCATCGGCATGGGATTTTCGGCGCAGGACGCGCGTCTCGCGTTGTTCGCGGTGGTGGCGTATCTCGACGAGTCGGTGCTCAACGCCCGCATTCCCGCGCTCGTCGATTGGGCCCGTCGTCCGCTGCAGGACGAACTGTTCGGTGGACACATGGGCGGTGAGTGGTTCTTTCAGCACATCGACCAGCTGCTCGCCCGCCCCGACTCTGACGAACTCGCCGATCTGCTTGAAGTGCACCAACTGTGCTTGCTGCTCGGCTTCCGCGGCAAGTACGGTGCGGGAAATCCTGGCGAGCTGCACGCCATCTCCTCACGCGTGGGTGATCGGCTTGCGCGCATGCGTGGCCCGCACGGCGACCTTGCGCCGGCGTGGCGTCCGCCGACCGATCGTGTCGACTCTCGCGATCCATGGCTGCGACGACTCACCATCGGCGCGATCGTGAGCGCGGTCCTGATGGTCGCGCTGTGGGGCGGCTACGCGCTGCTGCTGCGCGGTGGCAGCGGGGACATTCGTGCGCTCGCGACCTCTGCTCGTTAACCGCTGATCCACACCGATCACCATGGCGCCTCGCAAACCTGTCACCCGGTGGCTCATCGCCGCTGCGGTCCTGTTGTTCTTCCTCGTGGTGATGGTCGTGCTCGATCGCACCATGACGCTCGACGACGTGTCACGATGGGTGCTGCGTATCGGCTTCGTCGTGCTCGGCCTCGTTGCGGCCGGCGCCATCGTGTGGTACCTCCGTCCGCAGGACGAGCCCGTACTCGATCCCGGTGACGACATCCTGCTCACCATCGGCAGTGCGCGCGCGCGACTGCCGCGACGCAGCTTCGCGAATCGGGCGGTGGTGCTGCTGGTTGGTCCTGAAGGCAGCGCCAAGACCACTCTCGTGACGCGCTCCGGCGGCGATCCCGAGTTACTGGCCGGCGACCCGCCAGCGAGAGCGTACGACGTCCCCGCCTCCACCAAGACCGCGAATCTCTGGGTCATGCAGCAGTCGGTCGTGGTCGAGCTCACGGCCTCGCTCCTCACGCAATCGGCGCGATGGGTCAAAGTCGTGCGCGCTCTGCGCGCGCCGCGCGTGGCGGCGGCGGTCGGACAAGGCGAAGCCGCGTCACGCGCGGCCATCGTGTGTGTGCCCTGTGATCTGTTTTATGCCGGCAACAACGGCCAGCAACTCGCCACGCTCGGCGTCGCGCTGCGGCAGCGGCTCGCGGAAGCGGCACGCGAACTCGGGCTGGCGATCCCGGTGTACGTCGTGTTCACCAAGGCCGACCGCGTGCCGCACTTCGAGTCGTGGATTGGCACGTTCACCAAGGACGAACTGCGCGCACCACTCGGTGCGACACTGCCCTTCGATCCAGCGACAACGACCGCGAACTACGCCGAGCGCCTCTCGTCGCGCCTCAATGCGGCGTTCCGGCAGATCGTCGACAGCCTCTCGGCACGTCGCGTCGATCTGCTTGGGCGCGACACCGTGCTCGAACGACGTTACGGTTCGTACGAACTGCCGCGCGAATTGCGCAAACTCGCGCCGACCGTCAGCACGTTTCTCATCGAACTCTGTCGGCCGACGCAGCTTGGATCGAGTCCGTTGCTACGCGGCTTTTACTTCGTGGGCGCGCGACCAGTGGTCATTACCGATGTCGCGCAGGCCGCCGCCGTGCGACCCGCCGCTGCGCCTGCCGCATCCGATGCCACGGCAATCTTCCGGCAAGCGATGATCCCCAATGCCTCGCCGGTCGCGGCGGGCCCCGCGACGTCGCGCAAGGTGCCCGAGTGGGTCTTCCTCGACGCGTTCCTCCGTGACGTAGTGCTCGCTGACACGGGAGCCGCCTCGGTGGCCGGTGGTGGAGTGCGCGTGCAGACCGCACGCCGCGTCATGTTGGGAACCGCCATCGCGGCCAGTCTGCTTCTCCTGCTCGGTGCAACCACCTCGTGGCTCGGCAACCGAGCATTGACCAATCGACTCGCCGATGCATCACGCAACGTTGCCTCGTTGCCAATCGTGGCATCCGAGCCGGGCACCATTGCGATTCCATCGGTCCAAGCGTTGCGCGGCCTGGAGGTACTGCGTGCGCAGCTCGACACCGTGCGTGGTTACGTGAAGGACGGACCACCGTTGCGACTCCGCTTTGGGCTCTGGCAGGGCAGGGCGCTCATCGATGCGGCACGCCCCGTGTGGTCGGAAGGATTCCGCCGCCAGCTCTTTGCCACCTCGTGGGGCGCGATCGTCGATTCAATCAAAGCGCTGCCCGACGTTCCCAGCGCCTCGAACGACTACGGCGTCACGTACGGTTGGCTTAAAGGATATCTCATAACCACCAGCGCGCCGGAGCGCAGCACCTCCGACTTCCTTGCACCGGTACTGCTCACCAGCTGGCAGCGCGGCCAGGAGACCGACGCCGACGTCACGGCGCTCGCGCGTCGTCAGTTCGAGTTCTACGCCAGCGAACTGCCGACATACAATCC
>JANLVM010000759.1:0-2484 GCA_031364015.1 Gemmatimonadaceae bacterium | reverse complement strand
CCGAGTGGCAAAGGCGCGGTCGTCTTCCGGCACCCAGACCGCGGTGTGGACATGGAACCCCGAATGGGGCCACGCGAGCATACCAGCGGCCTGTTCCTCATCGAAGAGGTCCAGGCGCACGAACAGCCGCAGGACGGCGCGACGGAACGCCTCCGTCAACCGCGCCGTGTCCTGCGCCGACCACGAGACGAAGGTGCCGTCGGGCTGGAACCCACAGTCGGTGACCAGCCGATGCAGGTGCGGATGCCAGTTGGCGCGTGATCCGTGCGTCTGCAAACACGCGACGATCCCGATCGCGAGATCGCGATGCCGAACTGTTGCCGTGCTCGGGCGCCTTCTGGCCCCCGGCACAATCTTCGGCCCTGCCCGCATGCTTCCGCACCCATCCCCCGAGCCGTCACCATGGGCCATCGCCGCGCACTCCTCGCCGTCTCCCTCGTCGTCGTCGTGTCGAGCGACGCCCGCGCCCAGCACATCATCGGTGAGCGCGACGCGCGCGCGCTGGCCGCAGACAGCGTGTTCACGGCTTTCGACCGCACCGACTCGCCTGGCTGCGCACTCGGCGTCTACCAAGACGGGAAGATCCAGTACGCGCGCGGCTACGGAATGGCGAGCCTCGAGCACGGCGTGGCGCTCTCGCCGCGCTCGGTGCTGGACGTCGGCTCGATCTCGAAGCAGTTCACGGCGATGGCCGTCCTCATTCTCCAGAAAGAGGGCAAGATCAACATCGACGACCCGATCCGGAAATACATCCCCGAGATGCCGGCGTACGGGGACAAGATCACGATCCGCCGCGCGCTCAGCCAGACGAGTGGGCTGCGTGACCTCTACACCCTGATGGGGCAGACGGGCCAGACGTTCGCGGGCGACACCGTCGATGCCCTGCGGGCCATCCTTGGCTCGACGGAGCCCAACTACGAGCCCGGCGCGCGCTACCTCTACACGAACTCGGGATGGATTCTCGCTGCGCAGGCGATCTACCGCCTCACGGGCAAGACGCTGGCGCAGTTCGCCGAGGAGCGTATCTTGACGCCGTTAGGCATGCACGAGACGCGCTACCTCGCCGACGTCACGACGATCATCCCCAATGGCGCCGAAGGATACGCCCCGCGACCCGGGGGTGGCTTCCGCGTCGCGCGCTCGACGTACGATGGGGCGATTGTCGGGGCCGGGGCGGTGCACACGAGCGTCGAGGATTTCGGTCGCTGGCTGAACAACTACGACTCGGCGTCCGTGGGCGGGCGCGACATCCTCGAGACGATGACGACGGCGACGAAGCTGAACGACGGCTTGCCTGCGACGTCGGGCGCGAACCGAGCGTATGCGGTGGGGCTGAGTGTCGGGACGCTGCGCGGACTGCGTACCGTATCGCACGGAGGGAGCTGGGCGGGGTACCGCGGGCACTTCATCCGATTCCCCGATCAACGCTTCGCCGTCGCCACGTTCTGCAACCTCACGACCTCCGGCCCTGACTCGCTCGCGCGCAAGGTGGCGGGCATTTACCTCGGCGGTCGCATGCAGCCCGATGCCGACAAGGCGTGGACGGTGGCCCTCGCCGAGGCGAGGCGCAGCGATGTCCCTCTCGCGAGCCTGCGCGCGCTGGTTGGCGTGTGGCGGAACGTCGAACGTGGCGCGATCCGGCGCACTCGACTCGTGGGTGACACGCTGTTCGCTGATGGCGACGAGCGCACGCGGATGGTGCCGATCGAGGGTGAGCGATTCCGTGTCGGGCCAGCCACGGAGGTTCGATTCGAGGGAGATGCCGCGTCGCGCATGATCGTCCGCACGACGGGGGAGACGGTGACGTTCACGCGTGCGGACACGGCGGTCCTCACCCCCGCGAAGCTGGCCGAGTACGCAGGGAGCTACCGGAGCGACGAGGTGGCGGCGACGCACACGTGGAAGGTCGAGAAGGGGCAGCTCGTCGTGTACGTGAACGACCGACGCCAGGGGGTGCTCGAGCCGACGTACGCCGATGGCTTCACGCTTGCGGGCACCCTGGTTGACGTGCAACGCGATACGAAGAGGCGCATCACGGGCTTTCTCCTCGAGGCGGGGCGCGTGAGGCACCTCCGATTCGCGCGGTTGCAATGACCCCGACCGTTGACAGGGCGTTGGTGGCTGACGACGCCCGCGAGTAGCTGATCAGGCAGTTCGACGTGGCGTGGAAGCTCACCAGCTATCACCTCGAAGGACTCACCACCGAAGAGTGCCTGTGGCGCCCGGCTCGCGAGGGGTTGCACGTCCATCAGAAGCCCGATGGAACCTGGCAGACCGACTGGCCGACTCACGAGGGATATGACCTTGGTCCACCGAGCATCGAGTGGTTGACGTGGCCTGGCAGTGCCGAGGACGTACGCCACCGCGTGGTCCAGCTCAAGGATCAGTGGCAGGAGTTCCTCGACCGGATGACCGCTGATGACCTGCGGTCGCCAGCGCGAACCCGATGGCCGTTCCAGGAGCGTCCGTTCGGTGACGTCGACG
>JANLVM010000723.1:0-1861 GCA_031364015.1 Gemmatimonadaceae bacterium | reverse complement strand
GCCATCGCTGCCGGCGAGGCGACCGATGCGTCCGTTTCTGCGCAGGCGCACGACTATGCTCTCCGTGGCAAGTTCTCCATCACCCAGGTTACGACGGACGGATTCAAGGCGGCCCCCGCCTTGTATGACAGCGCGCTCGCGCTCGCCCCGCGCTATGTCGATGCGCATCTGGGCAAGGCGACTGTGTTGACGGCGTTCGGAGATGGGTACGAATCACCGCGGACCGTGCTGCCGCGAGTGCAAGAGATCCTCGCTGTGGTGGCCGGCATCGATAGTTCGCGCGCCGACTACTGGGGGACTCGAGCGTTGCTGGGTGCCAACTGGATCTGGGACTGGCCGACGGTGCGATCCGATGCGGCGCGCGCACGCGCCATCGAGCCATTGAACGCCAACGCGCTGCTCGCCGAGGCCTTCGCTCGGCTGGCCATTGGCAACTTCTGGGGTGTAATGGCAACGCTTGACACGATGCAGCGCAGCGACCCGCTGTCACCATTACCGCTTTGGGTGCGATTCTTCTGGTACAGCATGGCTGGCGTGCGCGACTCGACGCAGGCTGTCTGGCAGCGCCTTCCGGACCATATGCGGAACGCCCCCTACGGCGATGTGACTGAAGGGATCGCGATGCTCGCGCTCGGCCGAAATGCAGACGCCGAACGGGCGTTTCGCGAAGGCGAGGCGGCACTCGGACATCCATCGCCGCTGCGCGTGGTCGCGTTGGCGCGTTTGGGGCGCACGGCCGAGGCGCGCGCGCAGTTGAAGGTCGTTGAGCAGGCGTTCGGGAAGCCGTATTTCGGGCCCGTACTGATCCAGCGCCGAGTGTGCGTTTGCCCAACCGCGCGGGCGTCACCGGAAGCAATCCCGCTTCAACTAGCGTCGGCGCTGTACGACGCGGCGTCGCTTGCTCCCACGCATACGCCACGTCCATCAACCCGCGATCAGTCCACGGCCGCGCAGAAAACTCGAGACCGAACGCCAAACCGCTAGCCTTTGGCTAACGCCTACGGTTCAACTGCAGCCGAATCAAATAGAAGCGCGCGCAGCGCGCCCACAATAGCTCGGCTGGCTGTTGCAACCGTTTGTTAGCGAGCCCCGCGCCGGAGCTGTTCCCAGAATTCCCGTGGAGTGACGATGTGTATACCTGCGGTCGCGCGCACGGCCAGCAGATCAGCGTCTCCGGTAATCAGCACGTCCGCCGCGGCCAATCGTGCGTTGGCCAGCACCCATCGATCCGCTTCGTCGCGGACGACCACCAGGTCCATCGCATCAGGCAGTGGAACGACTTCGTAGGCCCGGAGGAACCGCTCGATTTCATTAATGCGCTCGAGCGGGAGGCGCATCCTCGTCTCGAGCACGCGGCGCAGCTCCGTCAGCACGACCTCACCGACGACCAGATCGTGATCCAACGCCACGAGCCGCAGCAGATCGGCACAAATGCCACGCGTCGCGACGGCACTCACCAACACGTTGGTGTCGAAAAACACTCTCACGACACGTCGCGGAACACATCCTCGTCCGTGAGATAACCGGCGGCTTCGGCGAACGGCGCGACCCGACGACGAATCTCCTCGAATTGCAGCAGCGCCAGCTGCCGCCGCAGCGCGTCGCGCACCACATCGCTGCGACTCCGGCCGAGGCGCCGACTGACCTGAGCAAGCTGTCGCGCCAGCTCGCGATCGAGTCGAATCGTGACGGTGTCATTCATGTACGACAATGTACGACATTCAGTTGCGCACTTCAAGTGTCCAAATGTCTCGCTAACGCCCAACGTTCAGTTGCAAGCGAACAAAATAGAAGCGAGCACTCCTTAGGGGTTGTGATTAAATAACTGACTCACTATTTCCTGACGCGTGGCTGCAACGTG
>JANLVM010000709.1:0-2619 GCA_031364015.1 Gemmatimonadaceae bacterium | reverse complement strand
TCGGCTTTGCTGAGCACTGGTGGCGTAAAGATCGGTCCCAGCTTGAATCGTGAAGCGACAGCGGCGCCGGCTTCCTTGAGCGCGGGCGTAAAGTCGATCAAATCGTCGGGTGTCACGCCGTTGCGTGCGTAGGCCGCGGGCTTGGTCGGTATCGGTTGGGTAGGCGCGTACCATTCGCCGGGCACATCGCCCTTTTCGACGGCGCGTTCCTCGAACGGAAACACGGGCTTACCAGTGACGCGATCGAACATGTACAGGATGCCCTGCTTGGTCGGCAACGCCACACTCTTTATCGGACGTCCTCCAACCGTGATGTCGGCGAGTATGGGCGCCGCCGCAAGATCAAAGTCCCAGATCGGGTGCCGCACAATCTGGTAGTGCCACTTTCTCACACCGGTGCGTAAGTCGACACACACCAAACTCTCACCATACAGGTTGTTGCCGGGCCGATGGCCACCGTAGTAATCGCCCGTTGGTGATTCGACTGGCAGATAGACGAGTCCCAGTTCTTCATCGACCGTGATTTGCGTCCACACGCCAGTATTGCCAGCGTCTTCGGCCGATCCATTCAACCACGTGTCGTATCCGAACTCGCCCTTTCGCGGAATCGTGTGAAATGTCCACAGCCGTTTGCCGGTGCGCACGTCAAAACCGCGAATGTCGCCCTTGTTGTTGCGCATCGATTTCGGCGCGCCGCCTTCGCGAAACGCGGCACCAATAATGACGACATCTCGACCGATAACCGGCGCGCCCTGATAGCCAATCTCACCGGTGACCAGATCGGGAAGAATCGGTGAGTCCATGTCTCGCTTGAGATCGACCGCGCCGCTGTCACCGAAGCTGAGGATTCTGGCACCGGAACGCGCATCGAGCGCCACCAACCGATAGCCCGGCGTGACGTACAAGATGCGCGCACTTTTTCCGTCGGTCCAGTAAGACAGTCCGCGACCAGAGAGCGGTCGTGGCGAGGCGGCACCGCGTTCGCCTTCGTTTTCGCTGTGCATCCACAGCAGTTCACCCGTCGTCGCGTCGAGCGCCACTACGGCGCGCCGTGTACCCGCCGTGGTATACAGCACGCCGCCAATCATCAGTGGCGTTCCCTCCAGCTTGAACTCGGGACGCGGACCCAACTGATCGGTCTTGAAGCGCCAGGCAACTTCCAGAGTGCTGAAGTTTGCTGCCGAAATCTGGTCCAGTGGCGAGTAGCGCGAACCGCGCGTGTCGCCGGAATAGCTGGGCCACTCGCCTGCGGCAGTGGTGAACGATTTCGCCGCGGTGGCTTGCGCCGACAGCGTCGCGGGCATCGACGACACCGCGCAGGCGAGCGCGATACGCACCGCGACGTTCGATCGAAATTGCCGAGACACTGAAGAGTGCAAAAAGACGGTCATCGATTCAGGGGACAGGTTTCTTCGCCGCTTTCGCCTTGCGATCTGCTACCATCTTGTCGAACTCGGCTTGTTCGAGATATGTCACGTCGACCCAGTTGTGGGCCATTTCGTCGACGGTACGATCACCCCAGCCCACCCACTGTGAGGGATCGGGATTGTTGATGTTGGCCGCCGTGTTGTCATGCCAGGCGGTAAACGACAGCATGGTCCCCTTGGGCAACAACGGCGCGACGTCGGTCGCATAGACGTAGTTGATGTGCCAGTTCCACTGGAAGTTACTGACCGCGCTCAACACTTCCTTGCGTCCGTCGGGATACACCGCTTCCAGCGACATGGCCTTGCCTCGCATGTGCATGTGCGGTTGGAAGTTCTCCAAGCGCGCCGGTGCGGGCAGCACGTAGAAATTCTGCGTGATCGTCTTCTCGTTGGGTGGAATGTCGAGATCGGAGCCTCGCGAGAGATCAAACATCCGCAAGACCGTGCGTTGCGCCGGGACGAAGCCCTTCGGATAGAAATACACGGCCATTTCGACCTGACTGTCTTTGAACTCCTCGCCGATTGCGTGCATGTGCACTTCCCAGCGAATCTGCGAACCCGGCAACATCAGTTTGCCCGCGTCTTCGGGAAAGATCTGTCCCGTTTTTCCAACGGCCCACTCCATGAACAAACCAGCATTCGACTGATGGTCGTGCGCGGTACTCGCGAGCCCGGTCACGCCCTGTTCCGGCTGCAGCAGATAGGCCAGCACGTGATGCACGATCTTCCGGTCGTTCGCGCGTACGGGCTTCACTTCAATTGCCCGCACCCAACGCGGTTCCGTGAGTCCAGTCTCCACTACGGGTCGGAACCACTTGTCCTGTGTATGCGGCGCCAGCGTATACGGTTTCGAGCGAATGATGAGATCCGGCGTCCCGAGCTTCTCGGCCAACTGCCACCGGTTGGGATCGGGGAATGTGATGGCGGGCGGCATATCCTTGGGATTCCCCAGCGGCGTACCCCCGTCGACCCAGTTTACAATCGTCGCCACCTGCGCGTCGGTTAAGCTCCGATCGTTCTTGAACTGCTGGATGCCAATCGATTTGTCGATGTGCCACGGCGGCATCAGGCGCTCGGAGACTTTCGTCTTGATTCGTCGCGCGTACTTCTTGGCATCGTCGTATGTCAGTAACGACATCGGCGCGATCGAGCCCGGTTGGTGACACTCTTGACACTTCTGTTGAAAGATCGG
>JANLVM010000695.1:0-1567 GCA_031364015.1 Gemmatimonadaceae bacterium | reverse complement strand
GCCATGCAAGTCGTCTCGGGACCCATCGGTCGCGAAAGGGTGCACTTCGAGGCGCCGGTCGCAGACCGTCTCGAGAATGAGATGGCGCGGTTTGTCGACTGGTTCAACGCACCGGTCTCCATCGATCCCGTGCTCAAAGCGGCGCTTGCGCACTTCTGGTTTGTCACGATCCATCCATTCGAAGACGGCAACGGGCGCATCGCGCGAGCGATTGCTGATATGTCGCTCGCGCGTGCGGACGGCACCAGGGAACGGTGTTATAGCATGTCCTCGCAGATTGAGTCCGAGCGACGAGAATACTATTGGCAGTTGGAAGCGGCGCAGCGTGGCACCATCGACGTGACCGAGTGGCTCGCGTGGTTTCTTGGATGCCTCGATCGGTCCGTGGTGGGCGCGGCGGATATCCTTTCATCGGTGCTCTACAAAGCCGAACTCTGGCGGCGCGTCAATCGCGATCCGGTGAACGACCGGCAGCGGCTGATCATCAATCGAATGCTCGGCGACTTCAAAGGATTCCTGACGACATCGAAGTATGCAACGCTGGCCAAGTGCTCCGAAGACACTGCACTTCGCGATGTGCGGGAGTTGGTGGAGCGGGGTGTATTGGTGAAGAATGCGTGTGGCGGGCGGAGTACGAGCTATCGATTGTTGACGTAGTCACGTGTCCGACGTGTGCGACCTTGCATTTGCAAGGATCTGCCTTAGAATTGGAGACAAGGAGGATACTGCTGTGACTTCTTCGGCAACCCCAGCACTCGATGTCAGCCTCGCCAAAGCGCTCCGTGCGGCGCAGCAACTTCGCATCGGATACGACGACTTGGCAAGCATACTTGGCGTCGACCAGAGCACGCTCTACCGGTGGCGACACGATGCGACCACGCCCCGCAGATCTATGCGTGTTCCCTTACAGCAGTTCGCGGAAATGCATCAATTGCTCCGTCGACTATTTGACGGGCCGGATTTGGCGCGAGAATGGATCCACCACGCCGCGCCTTCGTCCTTCGGCGGCAAAACAACGCCAATAGCAATACTTCGGTCCGGCCGAATAGACCGCGTGCTGGCAATATTGCAGACGTTGGCCGCTGGCGGCTGAGGGGTTTTTCAGGAATTTCGGGAGACGGTGGAATCACGATGGTGCTGGATGACGCAGCCTCGTTGGTCGAAACTGTAAGCTCGCCTCTGGTATTCGTTCGCATTGTGGAGTCCCTCCATGCGGAGCACGCCGAACTCCACTTCGCGGAATATGTCCGCACAACGCTGCGGCACAATCGACCGGCTGGCGGTCGCTTCAATGCGCCGAATGAGTTCGGTGTGTTGTATTCCGCGAGCGACGAAAGCACGGCATGGGCTGAGCTGCATGCACGCTTCACGCGAGAAGGCCTGACTGGACTGCCCTCAGTTATGGCCGTCCTGCTCATTCAGGTCTCGGCAGGAAGACTGCTTGATTTCAACCGCAGCCGCGTTCGCGATCTCTGGCGCGCGTCCTTGGCGGAATTGACCGCCCACGAGCCGACTGACGCTGAGCGACAGGCCTGCTGGGATGTCGGGCGCAGAGCGCGAGAAGTCG
>JANLVM010000692.1:0-5655 GCA_031364015.1 Gemmatimonadaceae bacterium | reverse complement strand
TTCGATGTGCTGGCGACTACCGACGTGGTGGCGCAGCGCCAGTCGTCTGGCTCGGTTGCCGTGGATGTCGGGCTGGAGCAAGCACGGGGATCGCTGTTGCGAAACCTGCCGACCGACGCGTTGTCCGCGTTGGACCTGGTGTGGGACGGCGCGCAACGCACCGAAGAAGGATGGTATCTCCGAAGCGGTTCGCTGACCGTGCTCGGACTTCCGGGTGAAAGCGAACGCATCGCCCAAGAAGGTCTGGTGCTGCGGCCGACCTCGTTGGCGCTCCGGTTCATGCAATCCCTGTCGCTCGCAGCACTGGGCGATCTGTCCGGGGCCCGGTCGGTGCTCGCGCCAGCCTTGCTGCGTTCGCCCGCCGAGCCACTGTTGTTGGTGCAGCAGGCGCTCGTCCAGGCGCGACAGGGAGACGTGCGGGCGGCGGAGGCGGCGCTCACGCACATCGCGGTACCACCCGAGCATCCGGCGCTCATTTGGGGGCGCGCGACGCTCCGCACGATTGTCGCGGATACGACTCGTCAGCGTTCGCGTCCGACGCCCATCGATTGGCCGGTCGCCATTCCTGCGCACCCGCAGGATACCGTTCGGGCGACGCCAATCACCTCAGACATCATTTTTGGCGACATCACCGGCGCGACAGATGTGACGCACGCGTCTACCGATGTGAGCGCAGATGCGCTTGAGCGATTCGGTGCGCGCCTCGTCACGCTGCCGCTCGCCGAGATGGCGCGTGAGGCGCGCATGCTGATGCGAGCGTTCAGTGCGGGGGGCACCCTGGCCTTGTCAACAAGTGCCGAGCAAGCACATGCCGCCCGCACCATCCTTACGGCGTTTCTCGGGGTGGCGTCGGGAGAGGGCGCGGAAACTCCGCTGCCCGTGCGTGCGATGATCGAACAACTGGTGACCATGTTACAACACCGGCGCTTCGATGACGCCGAGCGCATGTTGCGACGCCAAAGCGTGCTCGCGCGAGAACCGATCGGGCGCTTGCTGTTCGCAATCGTGCGAGGTGGGACGACGTTCGAGGCACCACACACGGAAACACTGCGTGCCGAAAGCCCGAACATCGCGGCCATCAGCGAATCACCTCACACGCCGGCCTGCTCGATCGCGGCGGCGCGAGTGGGCACGCCGTCGGCCAGCATGCTGCCTGTGCGCGGTGACCTCGATCGCGCGCCCGTCGTGCCGGTGCGCCTCGGGCTTGGCCTGCTGGACGCGGCGTCGTCGGTGGCGAGCGGGAGCCTGCGGGCCGTGCCAAATGCAGAGAGCACCGGTGAGGGCTGGGGCGCGGCCAACGCCGCGCCGTTACCACCGACCGGCAATGAATGGAGCGACGGTGCTGGCGTTCGCGCCGTGGCGCTGGTCTGTGTCGCGTTGGCGGCGGCCGCGTTGCTCACCTCCCATGGTGCGGTGGCGATCGGGTTGGCCGTCGGTGCGGTATGGCTCGGCTTACGCCGAAGCGGCCGCGAGGGAGACGGTTCGCGCACCCACGATCGGTCGCCGCCGCAGTAGATTGCGCGCGGTCGGTGGCGTCGTTGTGGTCGCTACCGCCATGTGCGCCGTTCCTGATCGGCGCCATCGCCGCCACCTCCTGAGTGCCGATCATGTCTACGTCGTCGTCTGCGCCCGTGTCCGCGTTTCTCCGTCATCATTATCGCCACTTCAACGCGGCGGCGTTGATCGATGCGGCGGATGGGTATGTCCGGCACCTTGATCAGGGTGGCCAGATGATGGTGACCTTGGCCGGCGCCATGAGCACCGCCGAGCTTGGGCTGTCATTGGCGGAAATGATTCGTCAGGACAAAGTGCACGCGATCACCTGCACGGGCGCGAACCTCGAAGAAGACATCTACAACCTCGTGGCGCACGATCACTACGAGCGCGTGCCGAATTACCGGGATCTCACGCCGCAGGACGAACAACGGTTGCTGGAGAAGCACATGAACCGCGTGACCGACACCTGCATCCCCGAAGGGGAGGCCATCCGTCGCATTGAGAAGGCGATCCTCGACGAGTGGCAGGCGGCCGATCGCGACGGTGTGCGCTACTTCCCGCACGAGTTCATGTATCGGATCTTGCGGAGTGGTTCCCTCGAGCAGTACTACCAGATCGATCCAAAAAACTCGTGGATGTTGGCAGCGGCGCAGAAGAACCTGCCGATGATCGTACCGGGATGGGAAGACTCAACCACCGGCAACATTTTTGCGTCGTACTGTATTGAGGGCGGCATCAAGAACGTTCATACAGTGCGCAGTGGCATCGAGTACATGATGTACCTCGCCGATTGGTACACGAAAACCACTACGAATACGACCATTGGATTCTTCCAGATCGGCGGCGGTATCGCGGGCGACTTTCCCATCTGTGTCGTGCCCATGCTGCACCAGGATCTGAAGCGCGAAGAGGTTCCGCTGTGGGGCTATTTCTGTCAGATCAGCGATTCCACGACCAGTTACGGGTCGTACTCTGGCGCGGTTCCCAATGAAAAGATCACGTGGGGAAAGCTCGGAATTGAGACGCCCAAGTACATCATCGAGTCCGACGCGTCGATTGTCGCCCCGCTGGTGTTCGCCATCGTGCTGGGGCAGTAGGCGGGTGCACCCGTGACGCCGCGTTACGGCGTGCCGTCCACGCGTGGCACCCGCAGTCGCTGACCGCTGCGGATGTCGTCGGACGTCAACTGATTCAGCTGTCGGAGTACGTCCGGTGAAGTGTGGAAGCGCCGCGCCAGACTGGTGAGCGTTTCACCGCGTTGCACGATGACCGTCACGTACTCTGCCGCCGCCGGCGGCGCCGAGCGATTGCTTTCTGCGAACGCTTCGTCGGTGCGAGTGACCGCCCGTCGCGCATCGGTGCTGGCCGCTGAAACGCGGAGTGCATCACGCCACGTCGCATCGTCAATCAGAAACGCGGCGTACTCGGTGGGCGTGCGCAGTTCCAGCCCGCGCCACAGCCCGCGGAAGAGGGTGCGCGGTTCCAGCGTGAACGCGGCGTCGTACGGATAGCTCTCTACCAGCAGCTCTTCCGGCCCGTCTTCGCGCGGACGCAGGAGCGGGGTCGGCGGGGCGCCCACGTACAACACTCGGCGATCGGTGGCGACGACCATCCCAAACGATTGACGCCACATGTCGGTCCATCGGCGCTGGCTAGCGTACACCGACGCGACCACCCGTTCGTCACCGGCCATTTGGGCGCGGATCTCACGCCGCGACGACTCCCTGGCGGCGCGCCGAGCGCCGATGGGAGGCACGACCGCCGCCGCCGCCACCAACGTCGCCACAGCCAGAATCGCGGTGCTGCTGGTGAGCGCCAGCATCACCCGCACCATGGGCCGGCGACGTCGAGGAAGCGGCGCACTGCCACCGGCCCGCAGCCACCTCAATCGGCGGGTGACGGGTGCGGGCGGCGGCGGAATCGGCGCGTCAGGCATCCCGCAAGTTATCACATCAGCCGTCCGGCCTCTTGCCAATACGTATTTGCAATACAATACTGTCCTCGATGTCCCAGCCCTTTTCCAGCCCTCGCGTCACGATCCACGACGTGGCAGCCCGTGCCGGTGTCTCTCAGCCCACCGCGTCGTTGGTGCTGTCCAACCACCCGCGCGCACGAGTCGCTGCGGTGACTCGGCAGCGTGTGCTGGAGGCAGCGGTCGAGCTTGGGTATCGCCCGAATATGGTGGCGCGGTCACTCAGCCAAGGTCGTTCGTTTGCGCTTGGCGTGATCGTGCCCAACGTGCGCAATCCGTTTGTCGCTGATGTCGTGACGGGCGCGGAACGCGTCGCGGCAGACGCCGGATACGCCCTGCTTTTGTGCGACCAGCAAGCGCGTGACATCGAGCAGCACCTGGATATTCTGCGTGCGCGCCAGATTGACGGCATCCTGATCGATGCGGTCGGCGCTGCGGGGCTGTCGTCGGACGCATTGGCCGGGCTGCCGGTCGTGCTCATCGATGAGCCATCCAAGTTTTGGCCCGGCATCGCCACCGATGCGGTCGGCGCGGGCCGTCTGGCCGCTGACCATTTGCTCGCTCTGGGCCACCGTCGGATGGCATTCGTCGGACCGGCGACAGACATCCATACCTTCCGGATGCGCGAGCGGGGGTTCGTGCTCCGGCTTCGCGACGCCGGGATTTCGTGGACCAGCGACCTGTGGCGACGTGCCCCGGCGACCGTGGTGGGTGGACGTGATGCCATGCGGGAACTGCTGCGACTGGCGGTGCCACCGACGGCGGTGTTCTTCGCCAATGATTTGATGGCTATCGGCGCGATCAAACAGTGTCTGCGCGACGGGTTGCGGCTTCCCAACGACTGTTCAATCGTGGGGTGTGACGATATCGAGTTCGCACAGTATGTCACGCCGGAGCTCACCACCGTCGCGGTGCCTGCGCGAGAACTCGGCGCCCGCGCGACGCGCTTGTTGGTGCAGCTGGTCGAACATTCAACGCATCGACTGAACGCCAGTCGAATGCTGCCGGTGCGACTCGTGCCAAGGGGTTCGTCGGGCCCAGCGCCGCAGTCTGGTGTCGAGGTGAAATCGGCATGACCGTTCGAGAGGCCCGCATTACGGGAACCGGCAGCTACGCGCCTCTGCGCATTGTCACCAACGCGGAGCTGTCGGCGATTTTGGGTGAGGACATCGGGCCATTTGTGGCAGGGACGTTGGGCATTCACGAGCGCCGATGGTGTGCGGCGAACGAATCCACGGCCGATCTCGCTGAACACGCCGCCCGGCGCGCACTCGAGGCGGCCGGTCTTACTGCGGATGACGTCGATCTGCTCGTCGTGGCCACCGACACACCGGAATTCATTTCGCCGGCGACGGCGTCGGTCTTGCACGGGCGGTTGGGCACCACTCGAGCCGGGACCTTCGACGTGAACGCCGGATGCGCAGGATTCGTCACGGCGATGGATATCGCCTGGAAGTATCTCCGAGCGGATGAACGCTACCACCGCATTTTGGTCGTGGGCGCGTACGCCATGTCGAAGTACCTTGACCTGATGGACAAGAAGACCGTGACGATCTTTGCCGACGGCGCGGGCGCGGCCGTGGTCGAGGCGAGCGACACGCCAGGGATCCTGGCGTCGGAGCTTTTTGTCGATGGCCGGTACTGCAACGGTATGGGAATCTTCGCGGGCGGCACCCGCACACCGATCACGTCCGAGGTGCTCGCTGCGGGTGTGCACAACCGGTTGCGTTTCGTCAAGAAGTATCCTGCTGCGCTCAACGAAGAAGGCTGGCCACGCATTGTTCGCTCAGTGCTTGAACGATCGGGGCACCGTGTCGAAGACGTTGACTGCTGGTTCTGGACCCAAGTGAATCGCGCCACGATTGAGCAGGTGATGCAGACCCTCGGCGTGCCCATGACGCGCGCCCACACCATCATGCACAAGTGGGGATACACGGGCTCGGCGTGTTTGCCCATGGCCCTCGATGACGCGGTACGTTCCGGACGCATCCAGGATGGACAGCTGCTCGTGTTCACCGGATCCGGAGCGGGACTGGCCATGGGCTCACTGGTCATGCGTTGGCGCGAGCGGTCATCACACGCGGCGACCGGGATCGGTCAGTGATTCGAGCTGGCGCTACCACGCGTGATACGCGTATCGCGACGACCGATTCGACCAGTGACGGCGCGCTGGTGCCGCTTGTGCG
>JANLVM010000577.1:0-1878 GCA_031364015.1 Gemmatimonadaceae bacterium | reverse complement strand
GAGGGCTGACGGCCCTCGGCGCCGCAGCCACGTTCAAACCCTCGGCGTTGTGGGCGGGGTCGGCGGCGAAAAAAATCCTCATTCTTGGCGGAACTGGATTCGTCGGGCCGCACCAAGTGCGATACGCACTGCAGCGCGGGCATGAGGTCACGATTTTCAATCGCGGGCGCAGCGCTCCGGGCCTGTTTGGCAAGAATGTCGAGGAACTGGGCGGCGATCGCGCCACCGATCTCAGCTCGCTCAAGGGACGTAAGTGGGACGCGGTCATCGATGAATCGGCGTCGCTCAGCTCGGCGCCGGACTGGGTGAAACTGTCAGCCACGCTGCTGAAAGACGCCACTGATCAGTATCTCTTCATCTCCACGCGCTCGGTCTACTTCGATACCAGTAGCGTGCCGATGACGTCGAACGCGCCGGTACTCACGCGCGAGAACTCGCCAATCGCCGAGGGCAGACCGCTGTCGTACGGCCACGCCAAGGCGTACGCAGAGAAGGAAGCACACGCGATCATGCCTGGGCGTGTGACCGTCGTTCGTCCAGGTCTGATTATTGGACCGGAAGACGATACCGATCGTTTTACCTATTGGCCGGTTCGCATCGCGCGCGGCGGCGACGTGCTCGTGCCTGGCGATGGGACCGACCACGTGCAGATCATCGATGTCCGCGATCTGGTCGAGTTCTGCGTCAAGCTGGTCGAAGACCGCACGTACGGCGTGTTTAACGGCGTCGGGCCACACATGGGACGACCGTTCAAGGAATTCGTCGATCGAATTCACACAGGGGTAGGGGCTACGGGAACGTACACGTGGGTTGATGCAGAATTCCTGCGCGCCAACGGTGCAGCGCCCTACGGGCGAGAACTTCCCGTGTATCAGGTCATGCGTGGACGCACGGCAGGGTTCGCACGCTTCGATCTCACGCCGGAGCTCAAAGCGGGTCTCAAGTTCAGATCGCTCGAAGACACCGCGCGCGATACACTCGCCTGGTTCCGCACCCTCCCGGTTGAACGCCAAGCCGCGCTGAAAACCGGTCTCTCGCCAGCGCGTGAGAAAGCGTTGCTGGACCTCTGGCGCGCGCGTCGTTGATGCGAAGCGCACCATTCGCGATTCACGGAGATGTGATGAAACGCCTGTTGATCTCGACCGCCACGCTTTTTTGTGTGGTGAGTGCCACCGCGACCGCGCAGTCGGCGGCCGATCTTGCGCGTATTCGCGACGAAGGCATGAATCGTTCGCAGGTGTTGGGGCTGTTCAATCAGTTGACCAATGTCATCGGTCCGCGACTCACCGGAAGTCCCGGATTCAAGCAAGCCATCGATTGGTCGACGGCGACGTTCCGTCAGTTCGGTCTCTCCAACGTGCACACCGAGGCGTGGCCGTTTGGTCGGGGGTGGACACTTGAACGGCAGACCATCGACATGATCGAGCCGCGCTTCTTTCCAATTATCGGCTACGCAGAAGCGTGGACGCCGTCGATGTCGGGGGAGCTGGTGGGAACTCCGGTCTACATCGGTGATCTGGCAAACGCCGATGCGGTGAAGGCGAAAGCCAGCCAGTTGCGTGGCGCGATTGTCCTGGCGACAAAGCCGCAAGATGTCTTCATCACGAAGGATCGATTGCAGCCAACAGACCACGAGGAACCAGTGCGCATTGGCGCGCCGCCCGCCAACCAGCCGGTGGGGCCATTGGCGCGCGCGGCGCTTCAGTCTACCTTGCGCGAATTGGGCGCGAGCGTGGTGTTGCGGCCCACCGAAGGTTCCATGGGCACGATGTTTGTATTGGGCAACCGCAATGGGTCGGCTGAAACATCGGTGCCGTCGGTAATCGTCGCCGCCGAGCACTATAACTTTCTGGTGCGCGCGCTTCAGGGTGGTGTGCC
>JANLVM010000575.1:0-4663 GCA_031364015.1 Gemmatimonadaceae bacterium | reverse complement strand
GGCGTCAGGACTTTGTGCGCAGCTATCTCGAGCGCGACGTGCCCATGTTCGCCCCGCGAATGCCCACCGAGACGCTGGGCCGACTGTGGCGCATGCTCGCCAATGCGCAAGGCGCGATGCTCAATCAGGCGCGCCTGGCGTCGAGTCTCGACGTGTCCGCCCCAACGGTCGGGCGCTACGTGGACCTGTTGGTTGACCTGTTGCTGGTGCGTCGATTGCCGCCATGGAGTGGCAACCTTGGAAAACGACTGGTACGTTCGCCCAAGGTGTACGTGCGTGACAGCGGCGTGCTGCATGCGCTGCTGGGGCTCGATACGGTCGATGATGTCCTCTCGCATGGCATCGCGGGTCCCAGTTGGGAGGGGTTTGTCATCGAGAATCTCATCGCGGCGGCAGGGCCGAATCGAATTCCATTGTTCTTCCGCACGGAGAAAGGCGCGGAAGTGGATCTCATCTTCGAACGCGGTGGACGGGTGGAGATGGTCATCGAGATCAAGCGTTCGAGCGCGCCAACCGTGTCGAAAGGATTTCGACTGGCCTGCGACGATCTGTCGCCCAAGTCCGCGTTCGTGGTGCATAGTGGCACTGAGCGCTGGCCGATGCCGGGGCAGGTGACGGCGACGTCTCTCGTGGAACTCATGACACAGCTCGAGCAGTCGGCATGACCACGCAGGAACGCCTCATCGACCATGGTGTTCATGGCAGAACGCTCCGCCAATGGAATATGCCGCCTCGCTATGGCCGGTCGACGAGCTCCGAGACGGACGCGCGAAAGCCCGGCAGAACATCCTCGCCGTCGAGATAGTCGGTCGCACCCAACACCGCGTCCGAGCCGTCGGCACGATACACGCGCGCTCGGCGACGCTCGGGATCAATGGTCCACACCAGCAATGTGCCGGCGGTGAGCCAGTCGGCGACCTTGGCCAGTACCTCGCCCGGGCGATCCGACGGAGAGAGGACTTCGACCGCGAGATCGGGGGCAAAGTTGGCAAACCCGACATGCGCTCCGGATGGCAAGCGTTCCGCGCAAATGTACGCCACGTCAGGGGCACGCACCGTGTCCGGATTCCGCTGCAGCGTGAATCCTGTTTCGGCCGCGACCACCCGCCCTCGAGCCACGCCCGATGCTTTGCTGCTGCGGTCTACTGCCAAATAGTTGCTGATGGCCACCAGCACACGGGCTGCAACGTCGCCGTGCCAAAACCCGGCGGGCTCTCGAACAACGAGCCTGCCTCGCACGAGCTCCGTGCGCTTGTCAGGCATGCGCAGCATAAGCAGCTCGTCAGCCGTCATCACCATCGGCGCCGGATTCATCGCCGCAGTCCTCCGCGAAGCGCGTGTGCGTGTCATACGATCATGATGGCGATCGGCGTCATCAGACCGTCATCACCCTGCGTGTAGAAGGTACAAGGCGCCGCGCGGTACGCGAGTAGTTGCGGTCGCCTCTTGATCCAGCGCGGGGACGTGCTAGACTTAGTCCAATCACCTTAGTCCATTAGCCATGATCACCGTCAATATCCATGAAGCCAAGACCCAGTTGTCCAAGCTGGTCGATCAGGCCGTGAAGGGTGAAGCGTTTGTGATCGCCAAGGCCGGGAAACCGCTGGTCAAAGTCGCCGCGTTGGACTCGCCGGATGCGCCACAGCGCTTGGGATTTCTCGCCGGTGAGATCGTCGTGCCGAAAGACTTTGATCGCATGGGTGCGGCGGAAATCGCCGCGTTGTTCGGCGTGGGCGAGTGAAGCTCCTGCTCGACACGCAGCTGTTGCTGTGGGCGGCGGGCAACTCCAGGCGGCTCACCGCCACCGCGCGCAAGCTGCTCAACGATCCCGGCAATGAACTGTGCTTCAGCGCTGCGAGCCTCTGGGAAATCACGATCAAGAATTCCCTCGGTCGGCGAGACTTCCGCGTCGAGCCGCGGGTGCTGCGCCGCGGCCTGCTGGACAATGGGTACACCGAACTGCCGATCACGAGTCAGCACGCGGTGAGTGTCGAGGGGTTGCCGGACATTCACCGGGATCCGTTCGACCGACTGTTGCTGGCCCAAGCGCTCTGCGAAGGCATCACGCTCGTAACCAGCGACGCGCTGTTGGCGACCTATCCCGGACCCATTCGAAGGGTCTGATGCCAGTGATCGACAGGTTGACCGCAGCGCTGTCTGACCGGTATCGGCTCGAGCACGAGCTCGGGCGGGGCGGCATGGCTACGGTGTATCTCGCGCACGACATCAAGCATGACCGCGATGTGTCAGCTCGCGTTGCACGATGAAGACGTCGCTCGTTTTGCGGTCACTGAGTGTCGCGCGACCACGCGGCGCGACGATCTGCGCTACCTCGTCCTCCGCGCCCGCACTCGCATCGATTGTCGCGATCATGGCCGCTTTGATCGTTTGAGGAACGGCGATGGCATGATCGGCGCCACCCCCGCCGCATTCACGAGACGTAAGGCCTCGTCGATTGTTGGTGACGGAGGAACCGCCGATGCCACGATTTGGTCGACGAATTCCCGAATGCGCTCGATGGCCATCGGCGCATCTTGAATGGGCAGCGCAAGTTCCTTCGCAAGTCGAGTGAACGGCTCCATCCAATGCACAGGGGCCTCGAGCGTTGGTGGCCAGGGATGAGTAGCGCGCGTCTGAAACACCATGTTGCAGGCGTCGAGCAGGGTCACGTAGTCGGTGACGAGCGGCTCCAACATCAGCAAGTCAACGAGATCCCGGAAGCGTTCATTGCGCTTGCCGGAGCGAGGCGGCAGGGTCATGCCGTGCAATTTCTGCGCGATATGCATCCTCAGCGGCAGACACGGCAGATCAACTGGCCCGTGCACACCGAACGCATCGAACAACGGAATACCCGGAACTCTTTCCACCTCCGACTCACCCTGCTCGGCACGCGCGACGTCAACCACCACATGGGTCCATGCGCCACCGCGATACGTGACGCCGAACTCCACGTTGATCGCGCCGTTATCCAGTCGCTTCGGCTCACGCTTTCGTCGAAAGTCGAAGCTCGAGCGCCACGCCACCTTTCACCGTGAATCGATAGCCGTCGACTTCGGTGGCGGATCGCTCCAGAATGCCAGACATGATCATGTACGCGATCCATGTTCGAACACGACCTTCGCTGACACCGGCTTGCTGTGCGTACACACGAGCATATCTGGTAAGCACACCGACCGACGCGGGAGGGCCAGGCGAACGCTTCGGCGTGTGTCGCGTCATCGCGGGAGACGCGCGCGCGCGCGGTGGCGATCTGCTCCGAGCAACTCGTGTGAGAGGAGGTCTGCTTCGTCGTAGGTGAGTTCACCATTCCGTCGACCATCGTCGATGGCCTGCCGCACGAGTGCGGCGCCGAGGTGATCCGCATGCACATCGTGTATGGTGCGAACGGGCGTGGTGACCGGTATCCCCTCCACGACGCGCACGTCGGTGTCCTCAAGCTCGGCGTAGTGAAGGACGACATGCTGAGGTACTGCGCGACGTACACGGAAACCAACGGGAATCGTGATGTGCACTTTCGCGGGACTCACGTCGCTCAGGTGATAGAACGCGAGCGCTGACTCGTGCGAAAGCGTACCGCGTGCGTCAGGCCGACGGACTTGCGGCCACAGGGTTGCCTCCATGTACTGTCCGAGCGGCGAGAGGGGGTACCGCGTCAGGCGATACACGCCTCTGCTGAAGCGTTCTATATCGCTGCTTTTCGCGAGCTGAACGAGGCGCACCTGATGAACGCCCGCCGCTTTGGCTTGGGCAGCGGTGAAGTAGCCGAGTTGCTCCTCTGCGATCGCGAAGAGGATTTGCTGCCATGATTGTTCGAGCATGGAGCCTCCGGATGGCAATAATATAATGCTGGTGCATAGTATTGCCATATTCCTGTCACGGTCATGGGCGCTTTGATGGCTTGGGGTACGGCGCTGGCGCGATCGACTTCAGTCCCGCCGCAGCCGGTGTGCCCGCACGCATGACCCAAGGATCGCGTGCAACACCGACGCGAGTTGCTCATGCGCTGGCGAGGGTGTCGGCGTCCGTCGCGCGCACCGCAGCAGATCTGGCTCGTACGACGGCCCGGCACCGAGGCGTTGCACGCGCATGCGCGCTACCCTGAGCTACGCAAGCGCATGGGCTTCTAGCGCCAATACAGTTCAGTTTATGTAAATGTGTTAGATCAGCGGTTCACTCCTTGCAGGGAAGAGGTAGGAGTTGAACGTCATCCGGGCAGCAGGGAGCAGGAACAGATCCAGGCGTGTAGGGGAACAGGGGTGCCATTCGACTTTTAGGACGCAAAGTCGGAGGCACCCCTATGCCCCTCTTCCCTGGATCAGTTCCTGTCTCCTGCAACCCGGATGACGTTCAACTCCTACATCCATTCCAGGAGACATTGGCCCATGCCATATCTCCGAGCTTCGGGTTATGTTCGGTCTCCAATTCACGCCCCTATGACCGCCGTCGCCCTCGCCCTTCCGCAGCCCCCTGCCCCCGTCTGCCTTCCCGTCCTTGGGCTCGCGTCGCTCCGCACGCAGCTCGAGGCGGTGGTGGCCGGTGGACGGACGGACGGCGGGGAGCCCCTGGGCCACCGGGATTGGGCCACTCGATACCGCGCTGGGTGGCGGCATTCCGCGCGGGCGCATCACCGAGGTCGTGGGTACGCTTGGCGCCGGCAAAACGG
>JANLVM010000564.1:0-2726 GCA_031364015.1 Gemmatimonadaceae bacterium | reverse complement strand
CCCGACGACACCGCCACTCGGCCGCCCCTCGGCGCCAGCGGGCGCACGTACACCTCCTCGCGCCCGGACTCGTCTGACACGTACGCCAGCCACCGGCCGTCGGGTGACACCCGCGGCTGCTTGTCGTCCCTCGGACCAACCACCAGCGGCACTGGGGTGCGGTCTCCCACAAGCGGTAGCTGCAGGATATCGCGCTCACGTCCCTCCGTGTCCACGCGATAGACGATGCTTCGCCCGTCTGGCGTGTAGACGCCCTCCCGAATGCCAAGGCCGGACGGTTCCAACAACTTGACGGCGGCGCCACTGCCGTCGACGGGTTGCTCGTACAGCGAGTGCGGGAGCACGCGCCCCGATGAGAAGAGGACGCGCCGCCCGTCCGGGCTCCACTCGGGACGATCGCTGCTGCCGTCGCGCGTGATCCGTTCCACCGTTTGCGACACCAGATCTGCGACCCAGATGTCACTCCCCCGCTCCGCTGCCACCTCGAAGGCGAGGCGGCGTCCGTCGGGGGAGAGGCGCGGATGTAAGTAGCTGCGCTCCGCCTCCAGCACCTTGCTGGCCACTCCCGCGCGCGAGACACGCACGAGTTCCCGCTTGGCGCCGCCGCGCAGGGTCAGCAGGCTGCCCGATGCAGAGAGTGCAGCGCCGACGTCGGCGCGCTGGACCACGATGCTATCCGCCATCTGCACCGGAGTACCCACCGTGCGTGCCGACAGGTTGATCGGCGCCGCCATCAGCACGCCGTCCGGCTGCACGAACACCACGGCGCCCTCCAGCACACCGAGGACGCGCGCCGCACTCAACGACGGGAATACGGTCGTTGTACTGTCCTTCAAATCCAGCAGTGCGACTCGGCCGAAGGCGGCGTTGTTCGTTGTGCTGCTGACGACCACGTGGCGCCCGTCACCCACCGCGACGGGGCCTGAGTGGTACGAGTCGCGGTTCGCGCTGTCAGGGCGCGCGGCACGCACGGGTGAGCCTCCATTTACCGAAACGCGAAAGGTCGCGCCGCTGGACGCCCCGAAAACCAGTTCCCGATCCGATATCCACGACACGCCACTCGACCCACCGCTAGGAAGCGGACAAATGGTGGTGAGCGACGTGCCGTCCACCGCGATTCTCTTGAGGAACCCGTCCCCGGCGTCGAACGCGATCCACTTGCTGTCAGGCGAGAATGCGGGATATCCTGCCTCTGAGGTTCCCGGCAGAACGTGCGCCGCCAGCTGATCAATCGAACGCACCGCGATAGCAATCCCACTCGTGGCCTTGACTGCAAAAGTCATCATGCGGCCGTCGGGAGAGATGGCGAGGCGCCAGTAACTTTCCGAAAGCTCGTGAGCCATCCCAGGCGGGGCCGCAAGTTCGAACTGCGCGACCATGGCGGAGCTGGACGTAAGCGAGCGTTGCCAGCCCCATACGGCGGCGGTCGTCGCGGCCAATGCGAGCATGGCCACCGCACCGAGGGCGACACGCAGACCGCGGGTCTGCTGTGCGCCGCGCGCGCCCTCAGCCGACGCGAGACGGGCGACAGTGCCGGCCCCCTCATGCTGCAGCGCCGTCGCAAACTCGGCCGCGCTCGCAAATCGATCCGCGGGCAGCTTGGCCAGAGCGACCAGCACCGCGTGTTCGACGTGCGGCGGAATGGTCTTCCGCACCACCGACAATCGTTCGGGCTCACTGCTCAGGATCTTCGCCACGATTGCCTGTACGCTGCTGCCGGTAAACGGCGCGTCACCGGCCAGCATTTCGTAGAGCACCGCGCCCAGCGCGTACACATCACTGCGCGCGTCGATGGTGCGTTCTCCCATCGCTTGTTCGGGGCTCATGTACTGCGGCGTGCCGAGCGAGAGCCCCGTTTGGGTCATACGTTGACCGCCCGCACTTTGCACCGCCAGCGCGATGCCGAAGTCCGCGACAAGCGCCGAGCCATCGTGCAGCAGAATGTTCTCGGGCTTGATATCGCGATGAATGACGTGCTGTCGATGTGCGTAGTCGAGCGCACTGGCGACTTCGCGGGCGATGCGCACCGCGTCGGCGATGGGTAACTGTCGTTCGCGTTCCAACCGCGCGCGCAACGTTTCGCCCGTCACCAGCGGCATCACGTAGTACAGCAGCCCATCCGCCTCGCCGCTGTCGAGCAACGGGAGAATGTGCGGATGCTGCAACCGCGCGGTGGTGCGGATCTCCGAGAGAAAGCGTTCACCCCCGAGTGCCGCGCCGAGATCCGGATGCAGCACCTTGATCGCGACATCACGCTCGTGCTTGAGATCGTGCGCGAGGTAGACGGTCGCCATGCCGCCGGCGCCGAGTTCACGGTCGATGCGGTAGCGATTGGCGAGGGCGACGGTGAGACGTTGCAGTGAATCGTTCATGTTCACGCCGCTCATCGGTTCGCCGCGTCCACCGCGCGCTTCATCTCGCGCACCCAGTCGGGCACAACGCGCACGTAAGACCCGAGATTCTCCGAGGGCGACTGCGCGTACACGACATCGCGGTTGGGCATCAGGCCGATCGACCAGCCGGGCGTCTCCGCGAACCGCGGATCAGCGAAGAGAACCTCGGGTTTGCCCACCGGCGATGCCGCCGTCGGGTTGATCGTCACGTGCTTCACGATCAGCACGCCGCGCTCGAGCGCGGTGTACACCAATTCTGTCGCCGATCGCCACTGTGCTTCGTTGCCGACGGGATCGATGAGGTATCGCCGATCGAGGGCGGGCCAGGGTTGC
>JANLVM010000547.1:0-1570 GCA_031364015.1 Gemmatimonadaceae bacterium | reverse complement strand
GCCGACGACCCCAGCAGCATCGCGGCCACCTGCAGGGGGAGCAAAGCAGTCATGACATTCACGATCTTTTCACCCGCGTTGAAGCAGAGAATCGTTAAGGCGCGCCGTAGCGGCACCAGAGGCCGGAGCGCGCGGGGACGTCGCCAGGGGTATTTGGCTGTAAATCCACCGGACGCACCGTGCGCCCCGTGCCGAGTCGACCGACGCCGAATCGATCGATGAGGACGATTCGTGGCGAGTCGACCGCGAGCACTTGCAGTCGACGAGCCGACGACGCGAATGCTAACTATTCTCAGCCGCGCGCGCGGCCCACGAACACGGCTCGCCAGCCGACGGCGCAACCTGTGGCTCCAAAAACGCGCCGAAGACGCCTTCGGCGGGCGGTCATGGTGATGACCCCACCTCCGGGATGCCCCCTCCGTCGGAGAAGCGGAAGCAATGCACGGTGTGCAGATCATGCACCAGCTTGCCGCGAAGCCGTGGATAGCGCGCGCGAGGCGCTGCGCATCGACGTTGCGGCGTATTTTGATGAGGCGCTCGGGAAGCGATAGCGACATAATCCGGCGACGAGGCCATCGCATCGTTCCGCAGAGACTTGCCGGCGGAGGTGGCCCGCTGCTACTCCGGTCGACGCCAGCGCAGTCCCGTGAACCGCGCGAAATCGGAATCGTCCGAAATCCACTCACACCCATGCTCGATGGCCAGCGCGGCATACCATGCGTCGGACACGAGATTGCCAATGGCACCCGACTGCACGAGCAGCGACATGTAGATGTCCCAATGCCGAGTGCCCGGCGCGACCATCACGGCATTCGGTGACGCGCGAAGTGACGTGACAAAGTCGCGCGCGATCGGCGACGGGGTGGGCGGGCTGAACACTCGTGGATGGGTGAGTACACGTAGCGCACCGCTCAACACGACATCGGACAATCCGAAGGGCTCGGGTGACGCGCGGAGTGATTCGACGTACGTGCGCACCACGTGGTGCCGAGGGGCGTCTTCACGCATGGCGTTCACCAGCACATTCACGTCCAGCAATACCATGTCTGCACCTTAGTCAGCGGCCGCTCATGAGGTCCTCCAGGGCGCCGGCGTCTGACAGATCCACGCCGGGCTGTAGACCGTCGCCGCGATAGGTCGGCAAAGGCTCGTGGACCCGCGACGCCTTGAGCGGCCGCTGCAATTCATATCGCAGCGAATCGGCTAGCAAGTCGGTGAAGCTGCGACCCGTCGCGCGCGCGCGGCGCTTGGCCGCAGCCAGCAGTTCGTCAGGGAGTCGCACCGTTGTTCGAGTCATATGTCATCATATATCGACATGTGACATATTTATGTCAAGCAGAGCTCCCGGGCTGTCGCCGTTTCTCCAGAGCTACGTCTCGGCGATGGTCGAGGAGTCGGCCTATCAGAAGAGCCAGATGCCGCCACCGTGGGTGCGCGACGTGCCGCCACTCGATACCCCGTTCAACATCACGGCTGCGGCGGCCGCGATGGCGGTCGTGACGCGGTACTTCGACGAGTCACAGGTAAAGGTCAAGATACGTCTGGCGCTGGAGGAGTTCTTGGCGCCGCT
>JANLVM010000456.1:0-1930 GCA_031364015.1 Gemmatimonadaceae bacterium | reverse complement strand
CGGCGGGCAACGCCCAAGTGGCCGCATATCTGCGCGGGCGATTGCCGTGAGCGACGACCTCCGCGCGCAGCTACAGGCATCACTCGCCGACCGCTACACCTTCGACCGCGAACTCGGTGCGGGGGGAATGGCCATTGTATTTCTCGCGCTGGACCTCAAGCACAACCGCCAGGTCGCGCTCAAGGTGCTCCGCACGGACGTGGGAGAAGCCATTGGCCGTGAACGGTTTCTGCGTGAGGTCGAGGTGACCGCGCGCTTGCAGCATCCGAATATTCTCCCGGTCTTCGACTCAGGCGAGTCGGCGAACCACTTGTGGTACACCATGCCCTATGTGGAGGGCGAGACACTCCGATCACGGCTGAATCGCGTCGGACGGCTGCCGTTGGACGACGCATTGAAGATCGCACGGGACATGGGCGCGGCACTGAGCTATGCGCATGAGCGCGGCATCGTGCATCGTGATGTCAAGCCCGAGAATGTGTTGCTGACTCCGCAAGGTGCAGCACTCGTTGCAGACTTCGGAATCGCCACGGCGCCGGACTCGTCGAACGAACGGCTCACCGCGACTGGCACCGGATTGGGCACGCCGAACTACATGTCCCCCGAGCAGGTGATGGGAGAGCGCCCGATCCGCCCGCAAGCCGACGTGTACGCAATGGGAGTGGTGCTGCACGAAATGCTCACGGGACGTCGCCCGTTTGACGACGGAGCGCCTGTCGCCATGCTGGCCCGGCGTTTCACGGAAGGCGCGCCGTCCGTAGCAGCAACGCGGTCTGACGTGCCGCTGGCATTGGCGACGCTGGTGCAACGTTCTCTGGAGGTTGATCCCGCGCGACGTCCAGCGAGCGCCACGCTCTTCGCAGCACTGCTTGAAGAAGCGGTCACGGGGGCTCGCGGTGTGCCAACCGCGCCCAATACAGCGCGACGCGCAACGCGTCGCGTCATCATCGCGCGGTTGGCGGTAGTTGGCGTGGTCCTCGCCGCCGTCGTGACGTTTGCGTGGTCGCGTCGTGACCGCGCCGCCGATGCGAGCATCGCCGTGCTACCCTTCGCCAACCGTACCGGAGACACCACACAGACGTTCCTCAGTGACGGACTCGCGGAAGACCTCACCGCAAGCCTCGCGCGCGTTCCTGAGCTGCGTGTGGTGCCGCATAGCTCGGTCCGCCGATTCCGAGACAGCGACGTGTCGACCGAGGCGATCGCGGCCCAACTCTCGGTGACCCATGTGCTGACCGGCAGCCTGTCGCGGCGCGGTGATAGCGTACGCGTCGCTGTCGAATTGGTGGACGCGAAACGGCGAAGACAGCAATGGAGTGACGCGCGCACGGTGCCGCAGCGAGAATTGGCGTTGGCGGTCGACAGCATGGCGCGAGCAATTACTGGTTCGCTACTTCCCGGTGTGCGTTTGGTGCGCACTGCGGAAGGCCCTGTCACGCGCGACTCGCTCGCCTACAACTACTACTTGCTCGCGCAATATTACTTCAATCGTTTCAGCCCGATTGGGCTCGTGCGTTCGATGGCCTACTACGATAGCGTGCTGACGAGAGACTCGGCCTTCGTGGGCGCGTGGCTTGGCCGGGCGACTGTCCTGGTAGCCATGGCCTCCGGCAACGGCCGTCTCAATGGTCGTGAGGCGTTGGTACCTCTTCGCCAGACACTCGATAGGGTCATGGTGCTCGACTCGCGCTCAGCTGCGGCTCACGCCCTGCGCGGCCTCGCGTACACATGGTTTGAATGGGATTGGGATGCCGCTGACCGTGAGTTTCGACAGGCGCTGGCTCTGGCCCCGCGCGATCCGGGTGTCCGAATGCGAGCGAGCTTCCACCAGGTCGCCGAAGGCCACACGGATTCGGCACTGGCCCTCATCGGTATGGTGCGACAACTGGAGCCGACGAACCTCAGGGCGATCACCGCCAGCGGCTCGACG
>JANLVM010000443.1:0-5240 GCA_031364015.1 Gemmatimonadaceae bacterium | reverse complement strand
CGACTTGTTGCTCGCCTCACCACCGTTAGCACTGTGCTGGCAGCCGCCGCAGTGGGCGCACAGACACGAGTGCTCACCGTCGACGACTACGCCCGCGCCGAAAAGGCGTTGGGCTTTGCGACGATCCCGTTGGTATCGAATATCGGGGTGCAGCCCACATGGTTGCCCGACGGTCGATTTTGGTATCGCGTTCGACGCGCCGACGGCACCTCACCCGTCGTCGTGGTCAATCCGGCGACGGGAGTCAAGACCGACTGCGAAAGCAATCGCGACGCCTGTGTCGGCATCCCAAGCGCACCTGACGCGACAGCGCAGTCGGGACGGCCTCGTAGCGGTCCCCCTGAGGTTGTGTCCCCCAACGGAAAATCCGCCGCCTTCGTTCGCGACTGGAATATCTGGGTGCGCGATGTAGCAACCAACGCCGAGACCCAGATCACCAAGGATGGTGTCAAGGACTTTGGCTACGCGACTGACAACGCCGGCTGGATTCACTCTGATCGCGCCATCGTGCAGTGGTCGTCCGATTCGAAGAAGATCGCCACGTTTCAGCAGGATCAGCGCGGCGTGGGTGAGATGTTCCTGGTGCGCACGAAAGTGGGACATCCCGAGCTCAGCGCGTGGAAATATCCGCTCCCAGGTGACAGCGTCGTTTCGATGATTCAGCGCGTGACGATTGACCTGACGGGCGCGACCCCACGCGTGGTGCGATTCAAGATGCCGCCCGATCAGCATCGATCAACAGTCTGCGATCACATCACGTGCGTTGATGGAGAATTCGCCGACGTGCAATGGTACGACGACGGCTCGAAGCTCGCATTCGCGTCATCATCGCGCGATCACAAGGTGGCAACCTTGCGCATTGCCGATGCGAACACCGGCGACGTGCGTGACGTGCTTCGAGAGGAGGTGAAAACGCAATTCGAGTCGGGTGACAATGTCCCCAATTGGCGTGTGCTGCCCGCTACCAACGAGGTGCTCTGGTTTTCCGAGCGAGACGACTGGGGACAGCTATACCTGTACGACCTCACGTCCGGTGCGCTCAAGAAACCCGTGACGAGCGGTGTGGGCAACCTGGTCACCGTGGTGCGACTCGACGAAAAAACGCGGATGCTCTGGTTTGTTGGCGTCGGGAAGGAACCCACGCGCGATCCGTACTACAAACACCTCTATCGCATTGGCCTCGACGGCAAAGGGCTCACGCTCCTCACCCCGGAAGACGCCGATCACAGCGTCGTACTCTCGCCGAATGGCAAGTATGTTGTCGACAGTTGGTCACGCCCTGATCTGCCTCCCACCACGGTGCTGCGCAACGCGATAACAGGCAAGCTGATCGCAACGCTCGAGACGGGTGACATTTCGAAGCTGGTGGCTACTGGGTGGAAACCGCCCACGCGCATCGTGGTGAAGGCCCGCGACGGCACGACCGATTTGTATGGCCTGATGTACACACCGGCCAATCTCGATTCCACACGAAAGTATCCGATCATCAACTACATCTATCCCGGACCGCAGGTCGGGAGCGTTGGGAGCCGGTCCTTCAGCTCGGCGCGCGGTGATCATCAGGCGCTCGCCAACCTGGGTTTCGTGGTCGTGCTGATCGACGGCATGGGCACTCCGCTGCGGTCAAAATCGTTTCACGATGCCTACTACGGGCGCATGGGCGACAATACGTTGCCCGATCAGGTCGCTGGCATGAAGGAACTCGCGCAGCGCTATCGCTTCATCGACATCGACAAGGCGGGCATGTGGGGGCACTCGGGCGGCGGCTTCGCGACTGCGGGTGCGATGTTCAGATTTCCCGACTTTTTCAAGGTCGGCATCGCCGAGTCGGGCAATCATGACAATCGTAATTACGAGGACGACTGGGGCGAGCGCTATCACGCCCTCCTCATCAAGGGCGCTGACGGCAAGGACAACTACGAAGCCGAAGCCAACCAGACGTTGGCCAGGAATCTCAAGGGCAAGCTGTTGCTCGCGCATGGCACGATGGACGACAACGTGCCACCCGACAACACGCTGCTGGTCGTCGATGCGCTCATCAAGGCCGGCAAAGATTTTGACCTGCTCATGATTCCCAACGTGGCGCATGGCTACGGCGCGGCCAGCAACTACATGATGCGGCGTCGATGGGACTACTTCGTGACGCATCTGATGGGCGCGACCCCGCCCAGGGAGTATCAGATTGGTCCCAAAGACCCGCGACCATAAGGGAGGATCGCTCATGGAGATTTTTCGCGAGTTCACCTTTGAAGCGGCGCACCGACTGCCCAACTTGCCGCCCGATCACAAGTGTAGCCGTCTGCATGGCCACAGCTTTCGCGTGACCGTACACGTGGCCGGTCCGCTCATGCCGCACGAAGGATGGGTGATGGACTTTGCCGATCTCAAACGCGCCTTCCAGCCGCTGTACGATCGACTCGATCACCACTATCTGAACGAGATCGACGGACTTGAGAACCCGACCAGCGAAGTGCTGGCGCAGTGGATTTGGGAGCGACTGGTGCCGATGGTGCCGGGGCTCACGCAGATCGTGGTACGGGAGACGTGTACGTCGGGGTGCGTTTACCGAGGGAACCGCAGTTGAACCAACAGAAGGGAGACTGAGCGGTATGGGAAGACTATTCTTGATCATCGGCGCTGTATCAGCGGCTATCAGCGTGGCTGCGGGCGCGTTCGGCGCGCACTCGCTCCGCCAGACTATCGAACCAAGCCTGCTCGACGTGTTCGAAACCGGCGCACGATACCAGATGTATCATGCCTTGGCGCTCGTGGGCGTTGGCCTTGTTGCCAGCCGATGGCCCAGCAGCCTGCTCGCGAGCGCCGGCTGGCTATTCGTTGCCGGCACCGTGCTGTTCACGGGATCGCTCTACGCGATGACGTTTACCGGTATTCGCGTGCTCGGCGCGATCACGCCGTTGGGCGGACTCTGCTTCATCGGCGGGTGGATTTGTCTCGCTGTGGCCGCCGCGCGCATCAAGTAGGCGGCGCCACGGGCGATCGCGCGCTTATCGAATGTGCTCGCGCACTTTCAACAAGCGTTCCCCAGCCGCGTGGAGCGTGTCCGCGCGTTTGGCGAAGTGGAATCGCAGGTAGTCGTGGATCGATTCCCGGAAGAAACTCGAGCCGGCGACGCCCGCGACGCCGATGGTCTTGATAAAGAAGTCGGATGCCTCGCTGTCGGTCTTGAATCCCAGCGGCGAGATGTCGACCATCACGTAGTACGCCCCCTGCGGCTCGGTGTAGCGAAGCCCTGTGTGCTTGAGATAACCCAGAAACAGCTCGCGTTGCCGCGTGTAAAATGCGCGCACGTCGGCATAGTACTGAGCGGGGAACTCCAGCGCGGTGACGGCCGCTTCCTGCAGCGGTGCCGCGGCCCCGATGGTGAGGTAATCATGCACCTTACGCGCGCCGCGAATGACTTCGGGAGCGGCTTGCACGTATCCGAGGCGCCAACCGGTGATTGAATAGGTCTTGGACAACGAGTTCGTGACGATGGTGCGTTCAAAGGCGCCCGGCAGTGCGTGCGTATAGCAGTGCTCGTGCGGCGCGTGCACCATGTGCTCATACGGCTCATCGGTGATGATGAATGCGTCGTAGCGTTCGGCGAGCGCGAGAATTACCTCCAGTTCGCCACGCGTAAATACTTTCCCCGTGGGATTCCCGGGGTTGCACAGGACTATGGCCTTTGCGCCTTTGGCAAAGGCGCGCTCCAGTTCCTCCGGATCGAAGCCGAAATCGGGTGGCCGCAACGGCACCCAGATCGCCTCCGCACCAGCCAGAATCGTGTCGGCGTAGTAATTCTCGTAGAAGGGCGAAAAGATGATGACCTTGTCACCTGGCTCGCAGGCCGTCATCATGGCGACCATCATGGCTTCCGTGCCCCCGCAGGTCACGACGAGATGCTCATCCGGGTCGATGGCGACCCCACTGCAACGCGTGATCTTGGCGGCAAGCGCGTCTCGAAATCGTTGAGAGCCCCACGTCACGGCGTACTGATGAAAGGGGCCTCGTGCGGCGCGTTCCAACGCCTCAAGCAACGCCGGAGGCGGATCGAAATCCGGGAAACCCTGCGCGAGATTGATCGCGTCAAACTGATTCGCCGTTCGCGTGGTATTGCGAATCACCGATTCGGCGATCGTCGAAAGTCTTCGGGAGGTGGCTGGCATGGCGGCCAATATGCTCCGCTGCACCGCGTCGTGCCACCACGCCCCAAACGCAGCCACTGAGCGCCGCGACAGCCTTGGCGACGCTACCGTCATGCCTTGTAGCCCGCCATTGTTCGGCCCATGGCCATCGAGTCTCCCTCTGCGCTGCAGCTTACCGTCATCGCGCTCATCAGCGCCGTCAGTGGTGCCGTCAACTCCATTGCCGGGGGCGGAACGCTGCTCACCTTCCCGGCGCTGCTGGCACTTGGTGTGCCGGCGATTCCGGCGAATGCCACGAGTACCGTCGCCCTCTGGCCGGGTTCATTCGCGAGTATGGTGGGCTATCGCCGGGAGCTGGTGGGCGCTGAGCGATGGGCGAAGCGACTCGCCGTGCCCAGTCTCGCTGGCGGTCTCGTAGGCGCGTGCCTCCTGCTCGTGACGCCTGACGCGCGCTTCCGAGCGCTTGTGCCATGGCTCGTTTTCGGCGCTACCGTCTTGTTCGCCGTGCAGGGACCAGTTATGCGTTGGCTCAAGCAGCGAGTCAGCGCGACGGCAGGCGCCGCAACGCCACGTCCGCTTGATCCGACATGGGGAATGCTGGCGTCGCAATTCGCGGTGGGCATTTACGGTGGCTACTTCGGCGCCGGTGCCGGCATCCTGATGCTGGCGGTGTTCGGTCTCATGGGACTCACGAATATCCACCAGATGAACGGTCTCAAGAACCTCAACGGCATCTGCTTCAACGGCGTCGCGGTCGTGACGTTTGCGATCATGGGGCTGGTGAACTGGCCGATCGCGCTGGTGATGGCGATCGGATCGGCGATCGGCGGCTATGGAATGTCCGGGCTCGCCCAGCGGGTGCCGCAGGTTTGGGTGCGCCGCGCGGTCACGGTTATCGGGTTCGGGAGCGCGATCTGGCTTTTTGCGCAGTAGCGCCTGGTCATGTCGACTCGCTGTTCGCTCCCGTGAGCGCCAGACTCGACCCTTCGCCGTCCTGAGGCGAGCGGTCGACCCTCGCTTTACCACGAAAAAGCGTGCTCCTGCGTATCGAAGCTGACAGTGCGCCGTTCTTCATCCCCGCGGTGCATCGGTTAC
>JANLVM010000422.1:0-1834 GCA_031364015.1 Gemmatimonadaceae bacterium | reverse complement strand
GATCACTGGCATCAGGATCACGGAGTCCGCCCAAGCGAAACCCGAGACCGCTCCGCGACGCGTCGGTGACGACAATCCCGGGTTCAGCACGCAACCGGTCGACGTACTGCCGGAACCGGTACCCACGATACCACCAGATGTCCGCCAGCACCGCGATCGTCAGCACGGCCAGAGCGACGACGAGAATCGCACCGGTCGGCGAGCGTCGCTTCGCGGTAATCGCCGATCCGGGCAGGTGCAGGGCACGGTCCAGGGTGGGGCGCGCCAGTTCAAAGGGTTCGGCGTCGCCGTCAAACCGTGCAAACGCCACACCGAACTGTTGGTGAAGCGACTCCACGACCTCACGGAGCCGGAGCCGCAGTTCCGGAGGCGGTGCACCGCGGACCACCGCGGCGACGAGGGCGCGCGGTCCCTGCTCCATGCACACCGCCAGTTCGCCAACGGAGAACGCGTCGAGTGTTGCACTCTCTGGTGCGCCGAACGCATCCTGCACGTAGACGCGGATCGCGGTGAGCATACCGGACATCATGGCCGACCGTTCGTCGGCATCCTTCGGCTGGATCGCGGACGAGAGCAAGTGCAGGAGCGGCAATCCCGTCCTTCGGTCGATCAACATCACCTGCTCCACGCGATACACCAGCGTGCGCAGCATGACGACTTCGGCAAAGGGACGACCCGTGCGCCACGCCTCCAGTCGCCACCGAACACCCTGCGGCGAAAACGTGTTCGTGAGCGCCGAGTCGAGCGACCCGAGTGCCCGCGTCAGCATCTCTGACACGGCGGCGCGAATCGCTGGGCCGAGCGCCGGGAAGAGTGCGTTGGCAAAGGGTATCGGATCGTGCGTGACTGCCTGCTCCAGAGCACTGCTGATCGTGGGCCGCAAGGCGTCGGCGAGCTGCGTGTCGGCCGTACGGGTATCTCGGGCCAACCGCACCCGAACCGCATCGGGCAGCACATTGGCCAGCTCGTGCGCACGGATGATTGGATCATCCATGCGTTCCGTAATGTGTGCGATCTGCCGTTGTTCAACCCCGAGCAGCAGGCGCCGAAGTTCTGCGACGCTCGCGTCCGACCCAGGGACTGACGTCGAGCGTCCCGCGTTTTCGTTCACCCGGGCATGTCCGACGACGGCGCCTGTAACGTTTCCCCGATCTGCCGCAGCAATGCGCCGAGCTGATGGCGATCGGTCTTGCCGTCGCGCAGTTCGTGCGCACGTGCTTCGAGCAGCGTTCGCAGTTCCGTCACGCTCACGTCGGACGCGTCGCGCGTCTGCTGCACGGCGTCATGCATCTCGTGTATGGAACTGTGGCGGGAATCCGTCTCGGACTGGAGGCGCGCCTGCATCTGCAGCACTTCGGAGGTGACCCGATCATGCACGCGGTCAAACTCAGCACTGGTGGCCGTGTCGCCGTGCGCAAATCGCGCACTCAGGTCCGCACGGAGTGCCGTCAACTCTTGCATGAGGCGCTGTTCGAGCAACTCGAACCGGCGCTCGTAGTCACGCATGTTGGCGCCGAAGATAATGTCGCGAATGCGCGATACTTCGTCGACGGAACCGGCGCTGCCGGTAACGGACGCTCGTCCCGTTGCAGCCGCAGTCTCATCCATCGCTATGTCCCGGTGTTAGTCTGCCGCCATCGGGCAGGTGCACGATGCGTCAGAGCACGATGCGTCAGAGTCCGATGCCTCAGCGCACGATGCGCGTGCACGCGCTGCGCTCGCGCGCGGCCATGCGGTGCCGTCGCTTCGTCGCGACGCGCTACCAAGGACAGAAGCTGCCATTGAATCACACGTCGGTCAACAGTCATACCCGCGGCTACGTGTAGTTAGTGGA
>JANLVM010000408.1:0-2168 GCA_031364015.1 Gemmatimonadaceae bacterium | reverse complement strand
ACAAAAACTGGCGGTGACGACAATGTGTTGGTCATGCGCAAAGGCGCGGATTCGGAGCTCTCCAGCGGGGTGGGTCGCGCCGATGCAAACATTATTTCGAGTTTTCCGCAGGTGGCCATCGGTACCGACGGGAAACCGCTCGTGAGCGCGGAAACTTACGTGGTCGTGAACCTTCCCCGACGAGGGGTTGATACCACGGCCATTGCCAACGTGGTCGTGCGCGGGGTCAGTCAACGCGCGTTCGAGGTACGAAAGAATATCAAGATCACTGGTCGGACATTCGCCAGCGGACAGAGCGAAGTCTGTGTGGGCGACATGCTCGTCCCGCGCTACCGGAACACCGCGCTCGGGGAGAAACTGCGATTTGCCGGACGAGAATGGACGGTCGTCTGTCATTTCACGGCGGCGGGGTCAAGCTTCGAATCGGAAGTCTGGGGTGAAGCGGAGCAGTTCCAAAGCGCCATGCGCGGTGGCAGCAACTATCAGTCGGTGACGTTTCGCCTCAAGGACCCGGCAGGCTTCGCTGAAGCACAGCGCGCCATACAGAGTGATCAGCGCCTGCAAGTCGATGCGCATCTGGAATCGAAGTACTACGCAGATCAATCCAGGCTACTGGGTGCGATGCTGAGTTTTCTCGCCATCATGATCACCAGCATTATGTCGGTCGGGGCAATTTTCGGAGCCGTGAACACCATGTACGCGTCGATCTCCTCACGCACGCCGGAAATTGCGGTGCTGCTTACGCTCGGATTCAAGCCGCGCAATGTGCTGCTGAGCTTTCTGGCCGAGTCCGCCGTGATTGCGTTTGCTGGCGGAGTGCTGGGATGTCTCATCGCGCTGCCCATCAACGGCGTGGTGACGAGCACGACAAACTGGTCGAGTTTCAGCGAGGTGGCGTTCGCGTTTCGTGTAACGCCGACGCTGCTGGCATCTGGTGTCCTGTTCGCCGTGGTGATGGGCGTCGTCGGGGGATACTTTCCGGCGCGGAAGGCCAGCAAGATGCCCGTGGTGCAGGCGCTGCGTTGAGTTCAGAGGCTAACCGCCAGCGCCTGCTCGCTGCGTTGCGCACTGACTCCTACGTGATGCTGCGCCCCTCGCCCATCGAGGGCATCGGCGTGTTTGCCATTGCCGACATCGCCAAAGGCTGTCGCGACATGTTCAGCAAGCCGGACCCGCCGGGGGCCTGGATCCCGATTTCGCGCGACGAGGTGGAGTCACTGCCGGCGCATTCGCGCTTTCTGGTAGAGAACTATTGTCTGTACGACGAGCATCAGTACTTCGTGCCCGCGCACGGATTCACGAAAATGGATTTGGTCTGTTTCTTGAATCACTCGGACACGCCGAACGTCGCGTCAATCAATGACGGAGACTATTTCGAAGCGCTACGCGACATCGCCACCGGCGAGGAGTTGCTCATCGACTACGGCGAGATCGTTGACGACATGCATTAGCGCACGATCGGACGGATCAGGTCAACAGGTGCCTGGCGAAACTTTCCGGGTCAATGTTCGCGCCGCACACCACCAACCCCACGCGCTGTCCGTCGAGTCGATCGCGCAATGGATACATCAGCGCCGCGAGCGCGGCCGCGCCAGCCGGTTCCACTGCGAGTTTGGCCGATCGAAACAGCAGACGCATGGCGTCGCGAATCTGATCGTCGTTCACCAGCACAACCTCATCGACGAACTGTCGATTGAGCGCAAAGGAATACGGCTCGCATCGCGGTGCGCCCAGTGAGTCGGCGATCGTGCGCACGGCGTCGATGGATTGTGGCGAGCCGGCCTCGAAACTGCGATACATGGTGTCCGCACCTTCGGGCTCTACCACATAGACGGCGGTCTCGGGGCTCATCTGTTTCACGGCGCAGGCCACCCCAGCAGTGAGCCCGCCTCCGCCGGCGGCAACGATCACCGCATCGAGCTCGGTGTCCTCGGCGCGCACCTGATCGATGAACTCGAGGCCGACCGTCGCCGTCCCGAGCGCGGTCTTGGGTCCTTCGTACGGGTGCACAAACGTCCGACACTCGTTGGCTTCAATCTCTCGCACGCGCGCGAACGCGGCGGCTACGTTCTCGACGAGTTCAACGTCAACACCGAATTCGCGACACACCTGCACGCGAAACGCGTTGGCGCTTTTCGGCATCACGACCTTGGCGGTCGTACCAAGGA
>JANLVM010000405.1:0-3697 GCA_031364015.1 Gemmatimonadaceae bacterium | reverse complement strand
CCGGCCACGAATCCGGAGCAGCACAACGCCGTCGAACTGAGAGACGTTCCGCGTCCCGATCCGGCCACCGGTGGGCTCCGTGCTGGCGTGACTGAAGACTTTCCCAACGGCGGCGGCAACCGTGCGTTTCTGTTTGTCGTTGACGGACCGCCCGGACGTTTCAGTTGGTTCTTCCAGAATTCAGCCAGCGCCGTCGACCTCACGGTGCCTATTGTGGTGAACGGTGTCGACTACGGCGCACCGCTGGCCAATTTGCAGCGTGCGATGCAGCAGGCAGGACTGGCATCGGTGGACCTCTGGATTGGCACGGGTGCGAGTGCGGTCGCGAAGCTGGTGTTGCCGGTGCTCAAACCGAAAGCCTACATGCCTGTGCACTGGGACAGTTTCTTCACGCCGTTTGCGCAAGGACCCGACGCGCCATTCAGGAACACCATTCTCGAACCGATGTTGATCGAGGCCGGCATACAGTTGGTGCGGCCGCTGCAGTACATGGACAAATGGCGGCTGAATACCACCGGCATCCGTCCCGTGTCCAACACCGTCGTGCAAGACGTCCTCGGGTTCAAGCACCGGTAACCACGCGGACATCGGAGGCACCGGTTGACCCTCCAGCACTGAGTTGTCGCGCATCAGCTTTTCGAAGCCTGGCTTCGAGAACACAAAGACGAGACTGAGCGGCTCGCTTCCGGTATTCCGAAGGCTGATAGTCACATGGCCGGGCAGAGATCAATCGAATGGCCTGCATCCTGATGGCAAAGACGAGGCAGTTACTGCGCGTGCGGGTGAAGACCGCTTTCTCATGATCAAAATGCCGCCCGCACCGCCGGTGCCGCCGGTGGTGTTGGCGGAGCGCAGGTTTACGGAGTTGCGGGCGAAAGTCAGGCCGTGAGGGTGGGGGCGTACGGTGGCTGCGATGCGCTGACGGGCATCCCTGTCCGGAATTCCATAAGAGTTCCGGACATCGCATGCCAACTTGACATGCTATAACCATATGTTTTACTATAGTTTATGTCACCGCCAGAGTGCTCCGACAGTGTATCCGCTCGTGTGGCAGGAAAAGTCGCCAGAAGTCGGAGAGGGCGAGTCTTCACGCCGGTGTCGTTTAGCGACATCGGCAGCGGGAGCGCCATCGAGAAAACCCTCCAGCGTCTCGTTGCGCGTGGTGCACTTCGTCGCCTGTCCCGAGGCCTCTACGACAAGCCCCGTGTCGATCCGATCTTGGGCGAACTCTGGCCGTCGGTCGACGCGGTGCTCGACGCGCTGGTCGACCGGGAGCGACTCCGCCTACAGCCGAGCGGGCAGTATGCCGCAAACGTCCTTGGGCTGTCGGAGCAGGTGCCAGCGCGCGTCGTGCTGCTGACGGACGGCGAGAGTAGAACCCTGCGAGCCGGCCCAATGATGATCACGCTCAAGCGAGCGTCGCCGCGCACCATGGCCGCGGCCGGACGACTCAGCGGGACGATAATTCAAGCGCTCAAGAGCCTCGGTGCCGCGCATGTGACGCCCGCGCGCATTGCCCATCTGCGCCGAACCATCCCCCACGGTGATCGCGCAAACATTCTCAAAGACGTATCACTCGCACCCGCGTGGATGCGCCGCTACTTGCACGAGATTGCCTCCGCCGATGCGCCCAGCGATACGCTCAGCGATACGCTCAGCGATACGCCGGCACTCGAGACGTGAACGGAGCGGCGCAGTTCCTTGCCTTGTCAGAAGGGCAGCGGAGCCTGGCGTTTGAACAGACCGCGGCAGTGCGAGGCCTCGATCCAGTCATTGTCGAGAAAGACTTTTGGGTGTGTTGGTTGCTCGGCGTGCTGTGGGGGATACCGAGTATCGCACCGCACGTCGTGTTCAAGGGCGGCACCTCGCTGTCGAAAGTGTATCGCGTCATGGATCGCTTCTCGGAAAATATCGATCTGTCGCTCGCGCCTGAATTCGTGGGTGCGTCAACGGCATGGCTCAACACGGAGCACTCGGCGACCAAACGCCTCAAAGCGATGCGAAGCATGCAGCAGCGCTGCGCCGTGACGGTGAAAGACCGCGTACGGAGTGAGCTTGAGCATGCCATCAGCACCGTACTCGGCGCACCGGAACACGGCGATAGCTGGCTGGACTACCAGGTGGACGAAGACGCGCTGACACCGGTGCTGTTCTTCCGGTATCCGTCGAAGCGCGTCGCCGGCGCGGCATACGTTCGTCGGTCCGTGAAACTTGAACTCGGCTCGTTGACGGACCAGCAACCGACAGGTCGACATGCCATTTCGCCAATGGTTGCCGAGCAGTATCCCGCCTTGTTCGTCGATTGGGCGTGCGAGGTCGTGGCGCTCGACCTCGCGCGAACGTTCTGGGAGAAAGCGACCATTCTGCATGCCGAACACTATCGGACACCGGACAAGCCATCGCCAAGTCGATACGCGCGTCACTATGCCGATGTGGCGCGCATGTTGTTTCATCCGGGCGCCGGCGCATTCCTGGTCGACGAAGCACTGTGTGCGCGCGTGGTCGCCTGGAAGCACCTGTGGTTTCCGCGTACGTGGGCACGCTACGACCTGGCCGCACCGGGGAGTTTCCGGCTCACACCAAGCCCGAATCGGCGCGATGCGTTACTGCGAGACTACGCGGCAATGCGCCCGATGTTCATGGGTGAGCCACCGCCATTCTCTCAGGTGCTCGAGCAATTGGCAGACGCCGAGCGAACAATCAATCGAGCCTGATCGAGTAGACGAGCAAATGGCGAGCTGATGTGGCCTATTGCCCATCATGCTTGCCGCCTTGGTCGTCGCGCCCGTGAGTGCCACCCTATGAGCGACACGCTCGCGCGTCCCACCGCCGCCCTCTCCGACCGCTACCGCCTCGACCGCGAACTCACGCCGCGCCACATGCGGCAGCCGACGGCGCGACCACCTCATGTGAGGTCACTCTGCCCGACCGCGGCCACGCGACGGTCGACGCACCGGATGCGCGCTCGGGTGGAGACGGCGACACGACGTGTGTCGCCGTCGTGCGCCTCCTTGCGATCCCGGCGGTGCGCCACTGTCCCGTGTGTGGCCGCGGCGCGCTCCGTCTCGTCGCGCGCTCTCGACGATCGCGAGCCCCACCCGCATGAACGTCCACGTCCGAATGTGTCCCGTCGTCGCTCGCGCGGCCACGCCCAACGCACCGCTGCTCAGCCGGGCTGCATTCCGGTTTCGCGTGATGCACGGGCGCAGCGCCACACTCGCCGTGGCAGCAACCGTGGAAACGCTATCTCACGGCGCTCGTTCTCTGCTACGCAGTCGAGTTGAGCCAGTCGTGGCAGCTGGCCGCGCTCCGATACGTGCGATCGACACTATTGGGGCGCCTGGTGCGTGGAAGCGGATTTGACCCGCGAGACGTCGCAGCGTACGCCCTGGGTATCCTCGTCTTCGTGATATTAGATCGACGTCGGCTGATTCGCAGAAATCGCGCGCGTGCGTAAGGTGCGCCGCTGCCCAAACGTTCTGGTTGCGCGAGCGCATTCACATTTCAAGGCCGACGAGTTGCGTGCAACGCACCAAGCTGAGCGACGCAGCTTATGTTGCAGGCGATTGCACGCGACGTGCACTTCGCTGTTGGCGCGACGCCATTCTCAACATTCCGGTAATCGAATGCTCAACGCACTTGCTTTGCGTTTGCGACTGCGCTTCCACGCGCTCGCGCTATGCCTGTCGATTCCCGC
>JANLVM010000687.1:0-5166 GCA_031364015.1 Gemmatimonadaceae bacterium | reverse complement strand
GTTGCCGGTTGCGGGTGCTGGCGGTAAACAGCATCTTGAGGTGGTAGCGAAACCTTAGCCGCCTCACCGAGGAGGATTACGCGATGCACTTTGCCCAATTCATGCGCCCCATAGTCCGTAGCGGTGCTGCGGCCTTGGGTATTCTGGTACTCGCACCAGTTCATCGCGCCAGTGCGCAAGCCGATACCGAGGTATTGAGCAACGCGACGGTGGTGCAAATGGTCACCGGGAAGCTTTCAAAGGACCTCATCACCGGCAAGATCAACTCGGCGCGACCGGGATTTGACCTCTCGTCCGACGGTATCATCTCGCTGGTCGGATTCAAGGTCGACCAGAACGTCATCAAGTTGATGCTTCAGGTGTCGGACAACGCTCGTCGCAGCGGCACGGCCCCCTCGACACTCGTGGGTCTCGACGAGGTACTCTCGAACGAGATTGTGGTGCGTATGCTGAGCGGCAAAGTGCCCAAGCAGCTTGTCCTTGCCAAGATCCAGATGTCCAGAAGCGCCTTCGACGTGACGTCATCGGGACTCGTAAGCTTGAATACCAGCAAGGTCCCCGAAGACGTGATCAAGGCCATGTTGCTTCCGCCGGCACCGCCGACGACTTCGGCGCCGATTCCGGTTCGCGAACCGACACCCGTCGCGGTCCCGAAAGCCGAAACGAAACCAGCGCCCGGCCCGACGACCAAGACCAAGACGGTCGCGCCGACGAAAGCCCCCGTTGTAAAGACGACTCCACCGCCGGCGAAGAAACCCCCAGAGTCCCGCGAGCGCTGAGTTGACCGCCGACGTGATTGCATGGCCGGACGAAATCTTCGCCCACCTGAAACGGCTCGACGTTCGTCAGGTGGGCTACGTACCGGACGCTGGACATTCGCGGCTGATCGCGCGCTGCCTCGCCGATCCAGCCATCGCCGACGTGGTGCTCACCACCGAAGAGGAGGGCGTCGGGCTCGTTGTTGGCGCTGCGCTCGGGGGACAGCGGGCCGCGCTGCTCATGCAGAGCAGCGGTGTGGGCAACTGCATTAACATGTTCTCCATTGTTCGCGGCTTCGGTGTACCCTGCCTGGTGCTGGTGACTATGCGAGGGGAGAGCGGGGAGTTTAACCCGTGGCAGGTGCCCATGGGTTCGATCACCGAAGACGTGCTCAAGTTGTGCGGCTTCCTCACGTACCGCGTTGATGCGCCTGGCGATGTAAACGATGTCGTCGGCGCTGGCAGCGACGTGGCGTTCAACCGCAACGTGCCCGTCGCGATTCTCCTGTCGCAAGAGTTGATTGGGCACAAACAGTGGACCAAGTGATGACGCAGCCATTGCTTGACCGGCGCGAATTTGTGCGAACACTGCTGATCGATCGCGGCGGGCTGATCGTGGTGAGTGGGCTGGGATCGGCTACCTATGACGTAGCCGCCGCTGGCGACCACCCGCTCAACCTGTATCAGTGGGGTGGAATGGGTGGCACTGCCATGATCGGCCTTGGTCTCGCACTGGCCAAGCCGGCGTGTCGAGTGGTGGTGATCACTGGCGACGGTGACGCGCTGATGGGAATGGGAAGTCTCGCCACGATCGGCGTGAAACAGCCAGCCAATCTGGCGATCGTGGTGCTCGACAACGGTCGCTATGGGGAGACCGGAATGCAGGCGAGTCACACGAGTGCTGGCGTCGATCTCGTAGCGATCGCGGCGTCATGCGGATTCGTCGAGTCGCGAAGCGTTTCCGAAATGCGTGAGGCGCCGATGGTGCGTGACCTCCTGCATGTGGGCAGGGGGCCCATATTCGTGCAAGCGCGCATTTCGAGAGACGACGTGCCGCGCGTGTTACCGACGCGTGACGGACACGAGATGCGGGCGCGATGTGCGACCGCGCTCGGTTCGTGATCTGGACTCGGCAACTGCTACGGTGCGATGCGCGATCGAAGCTCCGCCAGCGTCGCTGGCGATCCGGTGAAGAGGCCTTCGGGGTAACGTCGCTGCGGCATCATCTGTTGGTAGATCGTGGCCTGCTCGTACACGTTGAGACTGAACCCGGCCAGATACTGCAGACGCAGGTTTTTGTCGAGGTTGATCTGTACATCGGCCAACCATGGACGCAACTGATCGGCGCGCGCCGTGAACGTGGCCAGGAGTTCAATGGCGGAGTTGATACCGATTTCTGCAAGCGACGCGGCCACCGGCGCGTACTCAGGTAAAGCGAGTCGCGAGGCAATGGCATCCACGTCGATAGGCGCTGGAGTTTTCTGACCGACCAGCACGACATCGTAGCCCGCACCTTGATGTTCGTTGCCAAACACCATTCCCTCAGGAAACACTTCGAGAAACGTGCCGACCTCGCTCTTCACGGCCTCCATATTGCTCTCATAGAGCTGCACGAATACCGTCACCACACCGCCGACATTCAGCTTGTTCCGGATCAGCGTGAAGAACTCCCTGGTGTACAATCCCGCAGCGCCCTTCACCCAGGGGTCGAACGGATCGGACGTAATCGCATCGAAGGTGTCGTCGGTCGTCATCAAGTAGTGGCGAGCGTCGTCGATCTTGACTTCAACTTTGGGGTTCTGCACGACACTGAAGTTATGCGCACTGAAGAACTTCGACACTACCGCCGGCACCAACGGCTCGATCTCGGCGATCACTTCCCGTACGAGTCTCGGATCGATGCTCACCGATCCGGCCGTCACGCCGGCACCGCAGCCAATCACCAGCACGTTCGTGGGCGCTTGTGTGGGCAGCAGCGTGGCCAGGTGCCCGAGCATGCGCTGCAGTCGCATGTCTTGCGGTTCGCTGGACGCCTGCACCTTTCCGGCGTTGTGATAATTCAGGACGCCGTTGGACAGCTGCGATACCGCCATCGATGAATTCATCCCTTCACCCGAGTAGATGAATTCACCGTGGTTATTGATGCGCCGAGCCACGTAGCGACCGTATCCGACAAGAATCGGCGGCACCGGAATCACCGTGGTCAATAGCCAGCCGGTGACGAGCACGATCGCCAACATGCCCGCCGCCGCATTCCCCGCCAGGCGAATCGGGCCGACCGCACTGGTAGGACGAAAGACCAGCATCAACAGTGCCGACACGGCCGCCACGACGATCAGCAACCGCTGCGACGTCTGGGTGCCGAGTTGCGGAATGAGGACCAGGCTCGCCAGGAGTGAGCCCACAATCGCCCCCACGGTATTCGCTGCGTACGTGGTGCCCACGACGACGCCGGGATCGGCGTCACGCGAACCAACCGCCGCCAGCGCGAGAGGAAAGCTCGCGCCCCACAGAATAGCGCCGGGCAACACCGCGAACATCGTTTTCACGAGGTCCATCTGAAAGGTGAACATGGGCCGACTGGCGAGCTGCGGATCGACGGGCCAATACGGGATCGATTGCGTGAGCGCAAAGGCGGCCCAGGCAATGCTGGCGACGAGCAACAGTTGACACCAGCCGAGTGCCGTGCGCGCATTGTCCGTTGTGCGGGCGATGACCGCACCGCCCGTGCTGCCGAGCCCTAACCCACCGAGGAAAACGGCCAAAATGAGCGAAAAGGTGTACGTGGTCGCGCCGAGGTTAAGTGAGAGCATCCGCGTCCACACGACTTCGCTGCCGAGCGCCGTAAACCCTGAAAGCGCGATCGTGATGTACACCGGCATTGAGCCGGGCGGCGCATCGAAGAGCCTGGGCCGATGAGCTGTCATGCCGTTGTTCCTGGTCGCACCGACGTTGTCGCTCGTGCCAGGTGACGCGTATGCTATGCGCGTGGCCAATGCAAACGCCGCTAACGCCACTGCCACATTGAGCGCGACCGCGACCACCGTGGCGTACACCACATCGTGCAAGCGCAGCAGATAGTAGCCGGCCAATAGGCTGCCGATTACTCCGCCCACGATGTTGCCGCCATAGAAGAAGCCAAGCCACGACACGCCACGCGGTGTGGCTTCGACAAATCGCGCAATGGCAGGCAGCGTGGCGCCCATGAGCAACGTTGGCGGGAGCAGGGCAATGACGCAGAACAGGCCGCTCAGCAGCAGCCCCGGGAATCCGCCGAGGCCGATCGCGACGTACAGCTTACCGATGAACGGCAACAACGTGACAAGGAGCACGCCACACACACCGATGCCGGCTTCCAGCCACGCGTACACCCGCAGCGGATGCTGAGCCCTCGACACGTAGCGCGACAAGAGCAAACTGCCGGCACACATGCCGCCCATGAACGTGCCGAGTACGACGCCAAGGGAAATGGCGGAGGACCCCACAATGAGCGACAACATTTGCAGCCACACCACCTCGTAGATCAGGGCCGCGCAACCGCTGCCGATGAAGAGGAGGATGAGGAGCGGCAGGAACGGACGATCAGCGAGTGTTGCGGTGCTGGCGGCGTCGTGCATTGACGGGGGCATCAGGCGTGGGAGGAGATTATGATCGCTGTTGGCGTGCCCGCGTGAGATGAGGAACGATACCGAGCAAACGCTCGATGAGCATCAACTGTGCGCGATGATGCATCTCATGTTCCTTGATACCAAGTAGCATTTCGAACCGACCCTTGCCGCCGCCGGGAAAGCCTACGAATTCTCCCAGCTGTTCGTCGCTCATCACTTCGAGTTGCATGGCGAACGCTTCGCCGCGTGCGATGAGTGCGTCGACAATCGCGGCTTTGGTCGTGAGCGCGGCGGCCATCGCAGCAGCTTCACCGAAGTAGCGCATGAAGTCTTCGCCCACCAGCGCGTGCTTCTTCTCAAGAAAGTGCACCTGCTCGGCCCAATGTGTGCCGGTGGCCAGATGCGCCAGCATTTCGCCAACCGACATCGTATCTGCCGTGGCCTTGTAGTGGTACTGATCGGCCGGGATGTCCTCGGCAATCTGGACGGTGTTCTTCCGGACTGTGCGCCAACTGCTGGCCATTTGCGGTGCGCCGTAGGTGCTCATGGATGTGTCCTGGCTAGGGGGGGTTGTGTGACGTTCGCGACGGCGGGTGTGAACTGGCCGCCGAGGTCGCCGGATAATGTAGCTCGCGGAAACGGGGTGGGTGTCATGGAGGTCCAGTCATTCGCGCATAGCTTGACTCGACCCGAATGAGCCTGTATCGTCGCTTGGACGCCGCTTCACGCGGTTCCCCCGTTCCTGGCGGACCTGATGCCGCTCGATGACGCCGCCCTGACGCCACCCGCCGCGCTGCTCA
>JANLVM010000338.1:0-9421 GCA_031364015.1 Gemmatimonadaceae bacterium | reverse complement strand
TGGCGAAAGTATCTCAGCATTATCAGCAACACCGACGTGCGCATGGCCGAGGCGTACAAGGCGGAAGAGATCGGTGGTGATCACTTCCGTTCGAGCGCGGTGTTTCTGACCCAGTCGCATCCGACACAGACCGAAGGCTCGGACATTTTCGCCGGCACATCGATCGACCAGATGTACGCGCAACGCTTCGGGCAGGGGACGCCCATTCCGTCAATGCAGTTATGCATCGAACCGCTGGATCGCGCCGGCGGCTGCGCGTACGGCTACTCGTGCATGTACACCGACTCGATCAGCTGGGCCTCGCCAACCGAGCCCCTGCCGATGATTCGCGACCCGCGCGTCGCGTTCGAACAGCTGTTTGGGGTGGGCGGGACCGTCGCTGAACGAGCGGCCCGCACCCGCAGCACTGGCAGTGTGCTCGACTGGATCACGATGCGTGTCAGCCAGCTCAAGCGTGAGTTGGGAACCGCTGACCGCGAGCGCATGGATCAGTATCTCGAGAATATTCGGGAAATCGAATGACGCATTCAGCATGTCGAAGCGCGCAACCGCAGCGGCGAGGAACGGGAACTCGCGGGAAGCCCCACCGGCGTTCCTGATTCGTTCGACGAACATGTCAAGATCATGTTCGACTTGCAGGTCCTGGCGTTGCAAAGCGACATGACACGGGTCTTCTCCTTCAAGATGGGCCGCGACGCGTCGTCACGCGTGTTCCCGGACAGTGGCGTCGCGACCGGCTTTCATCCGTCGTCGCACCACGGAAACAATCCGGCGCGGGTGAAGGAGTTCGCGCAGATCAATCGGTATCATGTGGGGTTGCTGCCGTATTTACTGAGCAAGCTCAGCACCACGATGGACGGTGAAAAGTCGCTGCTGGAAAAGACGGCGATCGTGTACGGGTCGCCGATGGCCGACAGCAACACGCACAACCATCGTCGCGCCCCGCTGATTGTGTTAAGCGGCGTTCGCGACAAGCTGGCCGGCAACGTGCATCTCAAGGCACCCGACGGCACCCCCATGGCGAACGCGATGCTGAGCCTGATGCAGCGCTTTGGCATGGATGACCTGCAGTCGTTCGGTGACAGTTCCGGCGCGTTCACGTTCTGACCCGCAAAGAGATTCGCATGCTGATCACTGCCCACACATCGGTCCGGCGTTTACTGAGCGTACTACTCTTCGCGCTGCCCGTTGCCAGCGTTGGTGCCGCCGCAGCGTATGCGCCGGTGCGACCACACGCGCCGGCAACTCCTGTTGCCGATGCCGCCATGCGCGCCGACATCGCCGCAGTTCGAGCGCTGCTTCGGAGCGGAGCCGACGTGAATGCGGCGCAAGGCGACGGGATGACCGCGTTGCACTGGGCGGCCTATCGTGGAGACTCGACGCTCGCCCAGCTGTTGCTGAGCGCGCGCGCGCGGGTGTCAACGACCACGCGTATCGGAACCTTTACGCCGCTCCATATCGCGGCACAGAACGCCAGTGCCGGCGTGGTGCGCGCATTGCTGCGCGCGAACGCCGACGTGCGTGTCATGACTGGCGATAGCGTGACGGTGCTTCACCTCGCCGCGATGGGTGGCGACACGGCGATTATCACCGCATTGCTGCGTGCTGGCGCCGATGTGAACGCGATCGAGCCGGCGTGGGGGCAGACACCGTTGATGGTTGCCGCCGGTCGCGGGCGCGCCGATGCCGTCAAGCTGCTGTTGACGAAGCGCGCCGATTGGCGACGTTCGGCCAAAACCGTCGATCCGGTAGCGAGTGCGGCGCAGGACCGGCAAGCGAAACAGAAGCGCAACGCCGTGCTGGCACAGTTGCGTGAGCAGCAGGGCGCCACGCAGAACCCCAACTGGCAGCCGGATAGCAGACAGGTGCAGGCGGCGGTGAAAGCCTCGCGCGACGTGGAGCGTGAAAGCGCTAGCGCGGCCGTTCTGGCGAGCGCCGAGGCGGCGACATCCGCCGAAGAATCTCGTCTGGCCGCACAGGGTGGCGCCGGTCTCGATGACGATTCGCCCGGTTACAACGAATTGCTTGGCCATCAGGGTGGACACACGGCACTGCTGCTGGCGGTGCGCGAGGGTCACCAGCAAACCGTGAGCGTGCTCATCGCTGCGGGCGTCGATGTCAATCAAGCCAGTATTGGTGACCACACGAGCCCCTTGCTGATGGCGGCCATCAACGGTCAGTACGATGTGGCCATGCAGCTTCTCGCTGCGGGCGCCGACCCGAACGCGGCCAGCGATGCCGGTGCGACACCGCTGTACGGCGTCATCAACAAGGAGTGGGCGCCCACTTCACGCACACCGCAGCCGGCGTACCAATTGCAACAGCGCGCGAGCTATCTCGACCTTGTGCGCGCGCTGCTCAACGCCAAGGCCGACCCCAACGTCCGACTCAAGCGATCGCTGTGGTACACGACGTACAACCGCGACAACCTCCGGGTGGATTTCGCCGGTGCGACGCCGTTCTTTCGCGCGGCGTACGCGCTTGACGTTCCGGCGATGAAGCTCTTGCTGGCCGCCGGCGCCGATAAGTCGATCGGTACGATCAAGCCGGTCGCGCGCGCGCGCCGCGGAGCGCCCGCGTCGGCACCCACGCGCGAGGACCCTTCCGGGCTGTCACCAGTTCCCGACGGTGGAGTGGGCGTGCTCCCCATTCACTCGGCATCGGGCGTGGGGTACGGACAGGGATTTGCCGGCAATGATCACCGCCACGTAACCGACGGGTGGATGCCCACTGTCCGGTTCCTGATCGAGGAGTTGTCGGTCGACGTCAACGCGCGGGACTTCGCCGGCTACACCGCGCTTCATCACGCGGCTGGCCGCGGTGACAACGAGATGATCAAGTATCTCGTATCGAAGGGCGCCGATGTGAAGGCGGTGGCGCGCAGCGGGCAGACCACTGCCGACATGGCCAATGGTCCTGTGCAACGCATCTCACCGTATCTCGATACCGTCAGGCTGCTCGAAGCACTCGGCGCCAGGAACAATCACCGGTGTGTTTCCTGCTGACTACGGAGCGCCCTTGAGTTGCTTGTACTGGTCCAGCGCGAAGTTGACCTTCTGATCGATCGCGATCTTGCCAATGGCCGCTGTCGCCTTGGTGGGATCACCGTTCACGCCGGAGTCGGGACCACCGCCATTCGGCAGTAGCTTGTCGCGCCGAATACCGTCGCCAAACACGTAGAGTAGTTGTGACGTGTCGCTGGTCCCCGCGTGCGAGCCCACCGTCGCGGCATCCCAGCCGAACGTTTTTTGCAGGTAGTCGCGAATGGCAATACGACCCTTTTGGTAGTAGTCGACCAACGCGTAGACGCGAACGCCCGTGCCGGCCCATTCCAGGTTGAGCGCGTTGGCCACGATGGTGAGCCCCGCTTGATTGCCGCCGCTGTCACCGATGAGCAGAATGTCGGTGAACCCATGCGCCCTGAGCGACCGCACGGCTGCGTCGAGCAAACGATCATAGCTCGGCGACGGCAGCGAGATGACGCCCGGCTTGTCACCAAAGCCGGCGCGATTGTAGTCACCTTCGGGAACGTATTGCACCGTGGGGGCGACCAGTGCGTTACCCAAACGATTGGCGATCTGTCCGGCTGCAAACGTGACGATGTAGTTGTGCTTGCCGAGCACCATGTGCGGTCCATTCTGCTCGGTACCGCCGGTGGGAATAATGGCCACCTTGGCGCCGCCTTGAATGGCGTCGCGTATTTCGGTCCACGTCATCGCCTCGAGATACGGCGGGCCCAGCAGATTCGGCCGTTCCTGCGCCGGTAGTAGCGGGCCGCACAACAGAGCGGCGAGTGACAGCGTCGCGGTTGTCATAGTTGTGCGCATCAGTTGCGTCCTCCAGCCGCGAGTCCAGCGCGAATCTGCGCCACCGCGTTGTCGATCTTGATCTGCACGAGCGCCTTTCCGAGTTCGGCCGTGGCCTTGGTGGGATCACCATTGACCCCACTGTCGGGCGAGCCGCCGTTTAGCGCGAGCTTGTCGCGGCGCACCAGCGACGGATTCACGAACAGCAGCTCGGACGTGTCGACCATGCCCGCGTGACTGCCGATAGCCTCCATCGGATAGCCAAGCCCCCCGAGATACGTTCGAATATCGGCGGTGGACTTGGTGTAGTAGTCGCCAACGAAAAGCGCGCGCCCGCCCTTGTCCGCAAACGCGGCGCTGAGTTGATCGGCGGCGGCCTTCATTCCCGTTTGATTCCCACCTGAGTCGCCAATCAGAATGACCGTCGTGAAACCGCCCGCGCGCAGACTCTTCCCGGCGTGCACCAGCAGTTCGATGAACCGGTCTTCCGGCAGCGTGATGGTTCCCGCTTTCGCCATGTGACCACGCAGCGGAGTGTTCCAGCTGCCTTCGGGGACATACGTGATGATGGGCGCCACCAGTGCGTTGCCCAGCATTCGCGCGATGCGTTCGGTGGTGTGTTGCAACACGTACTTGTGTTCGCCGGTGACCATGTGCGGACCTTTCTGCTCCTGGCCGGCCGTGCCGAGGATGATCGTCGTGGTTCCGGCGCGCTGGAGGTCGCGCACCTCGGTCCAGGTGAGCTCATCGAGGAACACCGGCCTCGATACGGACTGTGCCGTCAATCGCTCGGTCGCGAGCGATAGCGACAGCAGCGCGATACCAGCGATTCGCACCATCGGGGTCTCCTTGTGTTGGGGATGATCGCAAACGTGGCGCCTTGATCGGCCCCTCGCCATGTCGCACATTTGGCCGACGCGACATATTCTAGTGTGTCTCGCGTGCTCCGGGGAAATTCCCGGACCTTTGTCGCCCCGACTTCGAGGACCTGCCTATGACGTACCAGTCGTCTCCCCTCTCCCGTCGCCAGTGGCTCAAATCGTCTGGACTCGCGGCCGGCAGTGCGCTGGCCGCCACGACGATATCGCCATCGTTCTTACCCGCGCTCGAGGCCGAGAGCGCCGTGCCGTCAGTGGTGAACGGGCTCACCACGGCCTCCGGGTTCCTGGCGCACGAGCGCGAGATCTCTGCGGCGCGTCGGGCCGACGGTCCGATTCGTCTGGCGTCGAACGAGAATCCCTACGGCATGGCCCCGTCGGCGAAGCAGGCGATCATGGATACGTGGAAGGAGCACGCGTGGTACGGCGCGCTGGCCGTTCCCAGGCTGCGCACGGTGTTCGCCCAGCACGTGGGCGTACCGGAAGACCACGTGCTCGTCACTGCCGGTTCAGCCGAGGTGCTGTCGGTGGTTGCTCTGGCCTACGGCATGCACGGCAGCGAAGTGCTCACGCCGTGGCCGACATACGAGGGACTACCGCGCTATGCCGAGTCGATGGGCGCCCGGGTGCACAAGGTGGCACTTGATGGCGATCTTGCGCACGATCTTGAGGCCATGGACCGACGCTTGGTGCAGGCCATCGACCTGGTGTTCGTGTGCAATCCCAACAATCCCACCGGCACACTCACCGATGGTGCAAAGCTGCGCTCGTTCGTGGGCAACGCGTCACGCAAGGCGATGGTGCTGGTTGACGAAGCCTATCATGACTTCGTGACGGAACCGGGATACACGTCGATGGTCGATCTGGTGAAGAAGGGAGAAAACGTGATCATCTCGCGGACGGCGTCAAAGATTCATGGGCTCGCGGGACTGCGTACCGGCTTTGCGATCGCTCGTCCTGACATCATTGCACGGCTGGCGGCTTGTACGACCAGCGCTCCCGGCGTGTTCGGTGCCCGTGCGGCGGCGGCGTCTATTCAGGACACGGCGTATCAAACCATGTGCCGACAGCGCAACGCCGAAGGGCGCGAGATCATGACGGCGGCGCTCAAGAAGATGGGACGTCGCATGACCAATTCGCACACGAACTTCGTGTTTTTCCATGCGGGCATGCCGGTGGAGAAGGTGCAGTCGGCGATGCTTGCCAAGGGCTTCATGATCGGCCGCGCGTTTCCGCCGTACAATGACTGGGTGCGGATCAGCATAGGCACGCCCGATGAAATGCGGGCGGTCGCGGCGGCGCTGCCAGAGGTCGTGCGGGCGTAATCCAGCGGTGGTACGCCATGCCCTCCCGTCTGCCCTCCCGTCGTCGTCCTTCATGTCCGCCGGAGTCTAGATGTCACGATCGCCGCGTCTGCCCTTGTCCTCGCTTGTCGTCTGGTCGGTGGCATTGCTTGCCGTCTCCGCCTCTCGGCCACTCGCGGCACAACCGCTCGCCAACGTTGCGTCGGAGTTCGAGAAGCTCCACTTTCGCTCGATTGGTCCGGCCACCATGTCGGGTCGCGTCGCCGACCTCGCGGTGTACGAGGCCAACCCGGCGATCTATTACGTGGGCACCGCGCACGGCGGCGTGTGGAAGACGACCAGCAATGGCGCGATGTTCACGCCGCTCTTTCAGGATCAGGGACTGATTGCGATTGGTGACGTCGCGGTGTCGCAAACCAATCCGGATCTGGTGTGGGTGGGCACGGGTGAGTCCAACAACCGACAAAGCACGTCGAGGGGCAGCGGCGTCTACAAGTCCAGCGACGGTGGCAAGACGTTTGCCCTGATGGGGCTCCCGAATTCCAAACATATCAACCGCATAATTATCGATCCGCGCAACAGCGACGTGGTGATCGTTGCCGCGACGGGTCCATTGTTTGGTTCGGGTGGCGAGCGTGGATTGTACAAGACCACCGACGGTGGCACCACATGGAAGCAGGTGCTGAAAGTCGACGACGACACGGGTGCGAACGATCTCGCGCAAAGCCTGAGCGATCCGAACATTCTGTTCGCGAGTACGTATCAGCGGCGACGCACGGCGTGCTGCATGAATGGTGGCGGCCCGGGGAGTGGCCTCTGGAAGTCCACCGACGGTGGTGACAGCTGGAACCGATTGAGCGGCGGCGGATTCCCGGCCGGATCGTTGGGTCGCATCTCGGTCGATGTGTTTCGGCAAAATGCGAACCTGTTGTACGCGTCGGTCGAGGGCCCGGGCGGTGGTGGACGCGGCGCCCCAGCGGCCGATGAAAGTGCGCCTGCCGGTGCACCAGCCGGCGTGCCCGGCGCTGGCGGACGCGGCGGTGCGCAGGCTGGCGCTGGCGGGATTACCGGCGTCTACCGCTCAGACGACGGGGGCGTGACGTGGCGCAAAACGAGTTCGACCAATCCGCGTCCGATGTACTTCAGTCAGATGCGTGTCGATCCGGTAAATGCCGATCGCGTTTACATGGCGGGTGTGGGTCTCCATTTGTCGGTGGATGGCGGACGCACGTTTGAAACAGACGCCGCGCTGGTCACGCACGACGACGTGCACCCGATCTGGATTAATCCGAAGAACACCGACCATGTGCTGATTGGCAATGACGGAGGGTTGGCGGTCTCCTACGATATGAACCGCACCTGGACGTTCATTCCGAATTTGCCGGTCGGATTGTTTTATCACGTCTCGTTCGACATGGAAATGCCGTTCAACGTGTGCGGCGGTATGCAGGACAATTATGACTGGTGTGGTCCGAGCACGTCGCGCATGAGCCGAGGCATTTTCAATCACGACTGGTTCCAGATTCAGGGTGGTGATGGATTCGTTGCCATTCCCGATCTCCGTGACTCGCGCATCATCTACACCGAGTCGCAAGACGGGAACATGACGCGTCGTAACAAAGTGACGGGTGAGTCGAAATCGATTCGGCCGACCACGCAGAACGTGACGAATGCGACGGCGGGCGAAGCGTATCGCTTCCATTGGGACTCGCCACTGATGCTGTCGCCATCGAATCCGGGCGTGCTGCTCGCGGCGGCGAATCGCGTATTTCGCAGCACCGATCGTGGGGATTCGTGGGAGGCGATCAGTCCCGATCTCACGACGAACGAAAAGCGCGACGACATCGTGACCATGGGGCTTAAGGGTAGCGAGATCAACATTTCCCGGAACGATGGGATTTCGCAGTGGCCGGCAATTGTCACGCTGGCGGAGTCGCCCAAGCAGGCCGGCGTGTACTACACCGGCACTGACGACGGCACGGTGAGTATGACCAAAGACGGCGGAAAGACGTGGACGAATATCACGAAGAACTTGCCCGGTTTTCCGACCAGTCATGCATTCGTGTCTGAGGTCGTGGCGTCGCGATTTGACGCGTCGACGGTGTACGTCACCGTCGCCAACTATCGCTTGAATGATTACGAGCCGTACGTCTGGATGAGCACCGATTTTGGTGCGTCATTCCGACTGATCACGACGGGCCTGCGCGGTGAGGTGGTGCGCACGCTCACCGAAGACACGCGCAACCCCGACGTGCTGTATGTGGGTACCGAAACGGGCATATTCCTGACCCTCGATCGTGGCACGAATTGGCGCCGATTCAAGGCGAACCTCCCGACCGTGCGTGTCGACGAGCTGACCATTCATCCGCGTGACAACGCGCTGCTGGTGGCCACGCATGGCCGTGCGCTCTGGATTCTCGATCATCTCGAGCCCATTCAGGAGTACGCGGCGGCGCAGAAGGCCGAGGCGACGCTGTTCAGCCCAAGCCTGTCGCTGCAGTGGAAGAACAAGGACGATCGCAACGAGGAGTTCTGGGGTCATCAGTTTTTTACTGGTGAGAACGCGCCCATTGAAACGGTGTTGCAGGTGCACTTCCGTAGGCCAGCGACCAAACCGATGCTGCGCATTAGCGACGCGCGTGGCACGATGGTACGCGAGTTGCCGATTCCCGACGCGAGCAACGTGGCGGGAATTCAAACGGTGTGTTGGGACCAGCGGGTGCAGCCGCTACGTGAGATCGCGGCGCCGGCGGGCGGTGGTCGAGCGGGCGGCGGCGGTGGCGGACCAGTTGGCGCGCGACCAATCGCGGGATTGCCGGTACCGTTGCCGCCGGTCGGCTACTTGCCAGAGAACCCGTGTGCGCCTGCGGGCGGGGGAGGTGGAGGTGGCGGTGGCGGTGGCGGACGAGGCGGTGGCGGTGGAGGGCAGGGCCCGCACGTGATGCCCGGTGCGTACACGGTGGCCCTCGTGGTCGATGGCAAGGTCACTGACAGCAAGCCGCTCAGAATCGTGATGGACCCTCACGTGCAATTTTCCGACGCGGCGCGCGCAAAGTACAACACGGTGGTCACGGAGTTGCATACCCTGCAGGGTCAGGGAGCCGACGTGGCCGCGCAATTGACGGCGTTGTATGCGGACATGCAGAAGGTCGTCCCGAAGGTGGATTCGAGCAGCGCGCCGGAGAACGTGAAGACGCAATTCTCCGCCTTTCGCAAGGACTTTGACGCGGTGCGTGCGAAGTTCGGCGTTGGCGTTCCGGCGGTTGGATTTGCCGGCTTTGGCGGAGGCGGTGGTGGCGGCGCAGCGCCCGGCGGCGGTGCGAACGTGTTCGGACGCGTTGGCGCAGTGAAAGGCGCCGTCATGGGCGCGTGGGAGACCCCCAGCGACGCGGTCATGAAGCAGGTCGCCGAGGTGAAACGCGCGCTCCCGGCA
>JANLVM010000306.1:0-1992 GCA_031364015.1 Gemmatimonadaceae bacterium | reverse complement strand
CTCGACACTGTAGCCGTCGTCGCGGGCTACACCAATCCGCTCCCCAACGGCGGCAAGGTTGCTGATGCGCTGTACTTCGGGCGCAACGACCGACTCTATCTTACGAACATCGAGCGCAACCAGCTGGAAGTCTTCAATCTGGCCGACTCCTCGTTCCGGCAGTCCATCAATGTCGGCTCTCGGCCTTGGGGTATCAGTGCCTGGCCACGCACTCGTGATGGGGTCATGGGCGACACATTGCTGGTGGCGAATTCGGGCGGTACGAACATCAGCTACGTCGACTTGAACATCGGAAATACCGGGCGCGAAGTGTTTCGCTATGCGCTCCCGAACATCGTGGCGTACAGCATCACGACGGTAAAGTCGAGTACCACCGACCAGCCGATCACGCAGCGCACGGTGTACGACTTTAGCGATCGCCCGCAATTTCTCGCGACCACCTGCACCGGCGGCATCGTCGCCGGATCACCGTGCCAGGACGTTATCGTGGTGTACTCCACCACGCCAACGCCAGGGCAGTCTACGCCTTTCGCGAATCAAGGCACCGTGCGTTGGGAGAACGTATCCAAGCGCGCCTCGCACTTCTTCTTCGAACAGGCGATGGGTCAAACGGCGGGACGGTCAGACACCCTGGAGATCGAGCGCTTCGCGGCCGCTGGATTTGGAAGCGATTCGATACTCCTGCCGGCCAAGCAGACGGTCGTCACGCCGAACGGAAATTTCAACTACTCAGTTGTCGTCCGACTCGATCAGCTGGCGTTCCGTGACACTACGTACGTGCGCAACTCCGGCAACTTCCGACGCGCCGTGGTGGGTGAAGGAGGACCGGTGTTAGGCAGCCGAGCGATCACATACGATGCGACTATGGGGATGGACCCGAGCACTCCACTGCCGGTGATCGACCGGGGGCTCTCACGGCCACTGGACGTCACCGATTTCATCGCGAATTCCTTCGCCCGTGTCCAAGGCGTTGGCATCAACTTCGACGGCGAATTGTCGGCGGTGAAGGGCGACTCGACGTACATCTTCGATCGCACACTGCGTCTGCAGGGCATCCTGCAGTCACGGTCAAGCGGCGGCGGACTGGACTTCCACCCGTTGAATCGGGGCATGAACTCGACGCCACTCCGTACTCGGCTCGCGTTCGTGGCGTCAAGCGAGGCCGTGATCGATATCTTCGATACCTACTGCTACCAGAAGGTGGCGACGGTGCCTATCCGCGACCCGATTGTCGGTCCGGTGCGCGCATCCTTGCGTCCGAACGGTCAGATCGTGCTGGTGGGAGCAACAATTCGTGGTGTGACCTTGGTCGCGCTCCCAGACAATTTTACGACCACCTGTCAGTAGTAACCGGTCAGTAGGACCGGTCAGGAGTACCGGTCGCCCCGATCGGTCAGTGACAACCGCGCACGCCGTCTCCTTTGTGGGAGGCGGCGTGCGTTTTTGCGTTGCGGTGCATACGTTCCCCAATGCTCCGATTTACGACTGCCGGCGAATCGCACGGCCCCGCGTTGGTGTCCATCCTCGAAGGCATGCCGGCTGGCGTACCGTTGCTCGCATCCGATGTGGATGTCGAGTTGGCGCGTCGTCAGCAGGGGTATGGCAGGGGGCGGCGTATGCAGATCGAAACCGATCGCATCGAGTTCCTCGCCGGAGTCCGCGCGGGTGAAACGCTTGGCTCGCCGATCGCCATGTTGATACGCAATCGCGATTGGGCAAACTGGGCGGAGATCATGGATCCCGCGCCGCGTGTCGAAGACGCCAGTGGGCCGAGAAAACGTCAAGTGACGCGCGTGCGGCCTGGTCATGCCGATCTCACCGGAATTCTCAAATACGATCGACACGACGCGCGCGACATCCTTGAGCGCGCGTCGGCGCGAGAGACGACGGCTCGGGTGGCTGCCGGCGCCATCTGCCGCGTGCTGCTTCGTGATCTGGGTATTCGTGTGGGTTCCCATCTGGTCCACCTGGGTGGGGTGGATGCCGAGCGAC
>JANLVM010000219.1:0-1565 GCA_031364015.1 Gemmatimonadaceae bacterium | reverse complement strand
CCGGCGGAACTGATGACACAGCACGCGGAACGCGCCCGCCGTGTAGCCGAACGCGCGCGCGACGACGTGCGACGGATGCCCGTCGACGAAATACGCGCGCAACGCTTCGTACATGCGCTGGCGCGCGGTGGCGGGCTCCGTAAAGAAGCGCTGGCATTCCGTTAGGTCCTTTGGTACGCTGAGTGACATGGCCGCACAGTACTACATGAGAGTCGCGCGAGCAAGCCCATGGCCGCACGCCGTGCCCGCGGAGGCGCCCCGCCCTCTGGAAACGACCGGCGGGCCGTCGCGCCCGGACGCACCGGCGACGGGGGCGCACACGACAAACGACCGGGCACAGGCCGGTCGTAGGCGCAGACTCAACTAACGGAGGACACGCGGCGGTCATGGGAGAAACGCGCCGTCCGCAAAAGCCGATGTTAGGCCAACAGTGTCTCGTGGAAATTCAGGCTAGTGACATAGGGAGAGGTGCGGGTTGTAATCCCGCTACTCGCGGACGGTGTGTCGGAACGGCCCGTCGCGCGATACGGTGGTGACGGTTCTCGCGCGAGTCGGGCATAGGCCTCGCCGCTGTTTCGGTTGGTGACGGACCATCTGCATCGGCTGCAGACGGTCTACGACGTGCGCTTTGCGCGGGAGTACGGCCCGTGGCGCCCCGTGGTCGGGCAGGTGGCCGACAAGTTCCTGGCCTGCGGCATCCTGGAGCACGGCTTCGCGCGCATCCGCTGCGACGCCTGTGCGCACGAATACCTGCTCGCGTTCTCGTGCAAGTGCCGCTATTTCTGCCCGAGTTGTCACGCCAAGGGGCTCGCGATCTGGACGCAGTGGCTCGACACGACGCTCTTGGCGCCCGTGCCGCACCGGCAGGTCGTGCTCACCATCCCGAAGCGGCTGCGCGCCTATTGCTTGTATCGCCGCCGTCTGCTCGGCGAGATCGCCCGCGTGGCCGCGCGCACCGTCACGACCGCCATCCGCACGCTGACCGGCGAGCAGGATCTCGCGGTCGGCATCGTCGCGTGTCTCCAGACGCATGGTTCCCGCGCCAACTGGCATCCGCACCTGCACCTGCTCGTGACTGACGGCGGCTTCCGGCCCGACGGGACGTTCGTCTCGTGGCCGACGCATGACACCGCGCGGCTGACGGAGGCGTTCCGCAGCGCCGTGCTTCGGCTCTTCGTGCGCCTTGAGCTCGTCGATGCGGAGCAGGCGGTCGGCATGCTCACCTGGCCGCACTCCGGCATGGGAATGGGAACTTTTGATCCAATTAACAACTCCGGACAACTCCGGACAATCATCGTGGCGATCGCCTAAGAAACCGCTTACGTAGCCACACCTTTCGCAAGCTCCCGACGGTAGGTCGGCGACGACGATTGACATTTGGTCCAATATATGGACATATTGTCCTGTGCGATTGATCAAACGAACCACACTGCGGGCCTTTGGCGAACATTATCCAAAGGCGGCCACACCGCTCGCGACATGGTCAAGGCTCACGCTCGCCGCCCGATGGGGTGGTTTGGTGGACACGCGGAAAACCTACCCGTATGCCGATCAGGTAAAAGTCA
>JANLVM010000209.1:0-5927 GCA_031364015.1 Gemmatimonadaceae bacterium | reverse complement strand
CGGGGATCGTCTTGCTGGTGAAATACAGTGTCGCACTGGCCTTCAGCCTGGCGGGCATCGTGGCGGCGGTGCGCTTTCGGAACACGCTCGATGACAGCAAGGATGCGGTCTACGTGTTCGTCGCGACCGCGATCGGTCTGGCGTCGGCGGTGAACTTGCCGGTCGCCACGGTGATGTCGATCGGATTTAACCTCGTCTCGTTGGCGCTGTGGTTCACCGATTTCGGCAGCGCGCCGGTTGAGCTGGACGGGCGCATTGCGGAGAAGCGACTCAAGCGCGCAAAGCAATTGGCGCGCACCGGCACGTTCGTGGCGCGTATCGACGACGAAGTGTTTCGGAACATGTCGCGCGAACAACTTGAGGGCGTCGCCGAACGCGCGTGGAAGCGTGCCAATGCCACGAGTGAAGAACCAACGGCGATCGTAGAAGAACTGCGGCTTCGCATTACCACGACCGACCAGGGCAACATGCGTCGCGCCATCGAAGTGCGTCTGCAAGAGTACACCAAGCAATGGCGGGTGGGAGTGATTGAGCAGACCGACGGCATTAGTGTCGTGGAGTATCATGTGCAGTTGCGGAAAAAGACCACACCGGAGGAGCTGCTGACGCTTGTGCGCACCGCCGGTTCCCTGTTTGTCACCAACGCGGAGTTGTTCTGATGCGCCACCTCCCGAAGGTACTTCGCCGCGGCGTGCTGAGTTCCGCACTCGTTGTGGGATTCGTCTCGTCGCAGGCGCTCGACGCGCAGGCACCCCCGAAGGCGAAGGCGCCCAAATCCGATTCGGCGAAGAAGAAGGTCAAGGCGGCGTCGGACACCATGCCCAAGGTCGCAAAGCTGCCCAACGCGCCGCTCTTCAAGAGTGAGGCGCTTCTCGACGTCACCTTTACGACCAATATCAGATCGCTCAAGCGGGACCGCAGTAACGGGGCGCCGTGGCGTGCGGCCACGCTCAGTTATGCCGACACGGGTGTCACATCTGGCCGACGCGTCGTTCCGGTTCGCGCCCGTACGCGGGGTATCTGGCGGCTCAAGAACTGTGATTTTCCGCCGGTGCGACTCAACTTCGCCAACAAGGACGCGAAAGGCAGCGTCTTTCACGATCTCGACGAGCCGAAACTCGTGGGGTACTGCAAGGGCATGAACAACTACGAGCAGTATGTCCTGCAGGAGTATCAGTTGTACCGCATCTACCGGCTGCTGACACCGGTAAGTCATCAAGTGCGTCTGCTGCGTATGACCTATGTCGACAGCGCCAGCGCGAAAGTCGACGCGACCAAGTATGCGTTCCTGGTGGAAGATCCGGCGCATGTGGCACTGACGGCCGGTGGCAAGATCATCAACGTGCTTGGTGCGACCTCGGACGATCTCGATGGCGAGCATGCCACGCTCACCTATCTGTTTCAATACATGATTGGCAACACGGATTTTTCGTTTGGTGGATTGCACAACGCCGAGTTGCTGGCACTGCCCACAGGCGTGAATTTGCCGATTGCGTACGATTTTGATTTTGCGGGCGCGATTGACGCCTCGTACGCGACGCCCGATACGTCGCTGCGCATCACGCGTGTCCGGGATCGGCAGTATCGGGGATTCTGCCAACAGAACTTGCTGGTGCCCAAAGTCCTGCAGCTGTTCCGGGACAAGAAAGCGGCGATCTACGCCTTGTACAGCGACGAGATTGGTGCGCTGATGGCCCCGAGAACAGTCAAGGAGACGCTGGAATACTTCGATGCGTTTTACGCGACGATTGCGGACCCGAAGGAGATCGATCGGCGGGTGCTTCGCGATTGCCGCGGGCCGAAGTGAACGAACAACGGGATGCCGTGGCCAAACGGCTGTCGGAGCAGTTTGCAGCAGATCGATTAAGTCTTGACGAACTCGAACGGCGGCTGGATCTGCTGTACCAGGCGCGGTCGCCAGCCGATCTGTCGGCGCTCACGGCCGATCTCCCCGCACCGGTGGCGATGGCGTCGCCCGCGGTGCGGGGGTCACATGGCGTGGTGACGCGCAGCATTCGCACCGTATTGGGCAACGTCACACGCAGCGGGGCGATGGAACTGCCAGCGCTGCTGGACGTGCGCTCCGTCCTGGGCAACATCGAACTCGATCTGCGCGATGCGTCATTCGGCCCATTCACCGAGATTGCCATTCGGTCGGTGTTGGGCAATGTCGACATTACCCTGCCGGTCGGGGTGCGGGTGGAGAACGATGGTGACGGCTTTTTGGGGTCATTCGAATGTCACATCGCGCCGGGCGCGATGCCGATGGTTGGCACGGCGCCGGTGGTGCGGCTCACGGGTCGCGCGGTACTGGGGAATGTCGAGGTATACTCGGCGGAGAATGGGCAAGAGCGAGTGCAGCGGGCGGTGAGGAGGGGATGAACAACGGAAACTTCCCCCACGCTATCAGGGCGACATGGCGACGCGTGATCGGTCAAACGTTGCGTTTCGCCATTTCACCGATCGCCATTTCGCCCTGGTAGCGTGGTGGAAGTTTCCGTTGCCATCGTTGCCATATCAATCACAAACCGATACCGCACATCGCCCCGCAACATCCGCTCGTACGCCTCGTTGATCTGTTCGGCACGGATCAACTCGATGTCCGACGCGATACCATGTTGCGCGCAGAAGTCCAGCATCTCCTGCGTCTCGGCGATACCGCCAATGAGCGAACCGGCCAGCGAGCGTCGCTTCGTGATAAACGACGAGGCACGCATGGCCGGGTGAGGATCGGGGGACATTCCGACCAGCACCAGCACGCCATCCAGCCGTAGCAAGCGCAGTTCCGCTTCAAGGTCGTGCGCCGAGCCGACCGTATCGATGATCAGATCGATCGAATTGCGAAGCGCTTTCATCGCCACGCGATCGGTTGATACGACCACTTCGCGGGCCCCCAATCGTGCGGCGTCATCGGCTTTCGCTGGCGAAGAGGTGAGCACCACCACGTGCGCTCCCATGGCGCTGGCGATCTTGACGGCCATGTGACCGAGTCCGCCGATACCGACCACCGCGACGCGCTTGCCCGGTCCCGCGTTCCAATGACGCAGCGGCGAATAGGTCGTGATGCCGGCACAGAGCAGCGGCGCTGCCGAGGCCGGATCGAGACCATCAGGAATACGAAGCACAAAGCGCTCGTCAACCACCAGCGAGGTTGAATAACCGCCTTGTGTCGGTTTACCGGTTAGTTTCTCGACCCCATCGTATGTGCCGGTGTTGCCTGCCTCACAGTATTGCTCAAGGCCTTCCTGGCAATTGGCGCACTGCTGGCAACTGTCCACCATACAGCCAACTCCAACAAGATCGCCGACTTTATGGCTCGTGACGTCGGCGCCCACCGCCCGCACTCGACCGACAATTTCGTGCCCCGGGACCAAGGGATACGCGACCACACCCCACTCGCCGCGAACGGTATGCAGGTCGGAATGACAGATCCCGCAGAACAGGATTTGGATGTCGACGTCGCATGAACCGAAGTCGCGACGATCGAATTGCCAAGGTGCGAGTGGCGCAGTGGCGTTGAAGGCGGCATAGCCGCGGCAGGAGTTTGGCATGGAGTTAAACGTCGCGGGGGGGACAGCCGTTTGACAGTCAGGACCTCCTCTGCTCCTTTCCACGCCCTGATCATGCTCACCTCCCGTTTCTCTTCGTTCGCACGCGGACTTGCACTGGCGCTGAGCTATTCGGCCACTGCCGGTGCCCAGACGCTCGACTCCGTGACGATTGCCGGTATGCGCTGGCGCACCGTCGGTCCGGCCAATTTCATGGGACGCCTGTCTGATGTCGTCGGCATCCCTGGTCCGTCCAAAACGCTGTTCATCGCGGCGGCGGCCGGCGGCATCTGGAAGACCACCAACAACGGCATCACGTGGCGCCCCGTGTTCGACGACAAACGGGTGATTTCGATGGGCATGTTGGCCATCGCGCCGTCCGACACGCAGCAAGTATGGGCCGGGACCGGCGAACCCAACTCCCGCAATTCCATCGACCCGGGCGGCGGTATTTACAAGTCCACCGACGGCGGGATCACGTGGACACTCAAGGGACTCGAGAAGACCGAAGCGATTGGGCGCATCGTCGTGCATCCCACGAACCCCAACACGGTGTTCGTCGCCGCACTGGGCGCGACGTGGCGCAGCAATCCCGAGCGCGGCCTGTATCGCACGACGGATGGTGGCAACAGCTGGCAGCTGGTGAAGTCGGTGAGCGACAAGGCCGGATTTATTGACGTGGCGATCAACGTCAAAGATCCGAACGTCCTGTTCGCCGCCAGTTGGGAGCGACTGCGCACACCATACTCGCTCAAGAGCGGCGGCCCCGGTTCAGCACTATGGAAATCTACAGACGGCGGCACCACCTGGACGGAAGTGAAAGGCGGCGGCTGGCCCGACGGTGTCAAGGGACGCATCAGCCTTGATATCAATCAGAGCAATCCAAACATTATCTACGCGATGCTGGAAGGGACGGGGCTCGACGCCAAGGGCGGATACGAGCCGTCGCGCACCCCGCGCGACAACGGACTGTGGCGCTCCACCGATGGTGGCGGCACGTGGACCAAGATGAACAGCATCAACGTGCGCCCGTTCTACTACTCGCAAGTGCGCTCCGATCCGAAGAACGCCGATCGTGTGTACTTCTCGAGCACGGATTTGCAGGTCTCGGACGATGGCGGCAAGACGTCGCGCAACGCGGCGCAGGGCGTGCACATCGATACGCACGGCGTGTGGATTGATCCGAACGATACCGAACGGTGGGTGATCGCCAACGACGGTGGTGTCGCGGTCACTTTCGACAAGGGTGGCAACTTCGTACAAATGCAGAATCTGGCCATTGGTCAGTTTTACGAAGTCGCCTACGACATGGCGGTTCCGTACAACATTTGCGGGGGAGCGCAAGACAACGGCACGTGGTGTGGCCCCAGTAAGCGACGCGGGGGAGCAACGACCCTGGGCTACTGGTACACGATTGCCGGCGGCGACGGCTTCTATGCTGCGATGGATCCCACCGATCCGAGTATTGTGTATGCCGAATCACAGGGCGGAAACGCGTCACGCATCAATCTCAAGACGGGCGAGCGTCAGGCCTTCGTGAAGCCCAGCTGGCAAGGCAAATATCGCGACTGGGAGGATTCCATCGCCATCGCGCGTGGCGACCCATTGTCGCCAATCACGAAGGCCCAAACGACCATCATTACCGCGCTACGCGTAAAGCAAAAGCTGGACTCGGTCGATCTGGCGATGCGCTTCAACTGGAACTCGCCATTCTTCATTTCGCCGCACAACCCGGCGGTGATCTACTTTGCCGGCAACCGCGTGCTCAAGTCGGTCAAGCGTGGCGAGGACATGCAACTGATTTCACCCGATCTGTCGAAAAAGTTGGAAGCGAAGATCGACACGTCGATCCGGCTGACCGGTGGTATCACGATTGATGCGACGGGTGCGGAAACGTACGGGACCGTGGTGGCCATCGAAGAAAGCCCCGCGCGTCCGGGTTTGCTGTTTGCCGGAACCGATGACGGCAACGTATGGAAGTCGGCCAACGACGGAGCCACATGGGAGAATCTTTCCCCGAAGCTGGCGGTAATGCTGCCGAACAACGGCGAAGTCACGGTGTCGCGAATTGAAGCCTCGAAGTTCGACACCGAGACGTTTTATGTCTCGTTCGATAACCATCGATGGGGCGATTTCAAGCCGTATCTGTTCGTCACGAACGACGGCGGCAAGTCGTTCCGGTCGCTGGTCAATAATTTGCCCACGGGTGCGCCCGGCGATTACCTGCACGTGATTCGTGAGGATCCGCACAATCGCGACTTGCTGTTTGTCGGCTCGTCGCTTGGTGTCTATGCGTCGATCGATCGAGGGCGGTCGTGGGCCAAGTTCATGGCGAATCTCCCGAGCGTGCCGGTGTACGACCTCCAGATCCACCCGCGC
>JANLVM010000187.1:0-1640 GCA_031364015.1 Gemmatimonadaceae bacterium | reverse complement strand
GGACATTCCTGGCATCCTGACTGCGGCAGATGTGTTTGTGCTGCCGTCACTCTCTGAGGGATTTCCCTTTGTGTTGCTGGAAGCGCTGGCCATGGGCTGTCCCGTTGTTGCGTCTCGAGTCAATGGAGTACCGGAATTAATCGAAGACTACAAGACGGGATTGCTCGTACCGCCGCGTGATCCACAGGCATTGGCGAGGGCGATCAGGGATATGCTGGACGATCGACGCGCTGCCTTGAGGATGGGGGCAGCAGGACGAGCGCTGGTCCGGGAGCGGTTTACGGTGAATCGCATGGTGGCGAATACAACGGCGATCTTCGATGCGGCGATGCAGGACGCGGGCGTGCAGGCGCCAGTTCGGAAACGGGTGGCGGCGTGAAGACGGAAGCAGTACCGGAGACAGAACAGATCTCCTGCCCCTGCGGTAGTCAGTCGCTGTCGGTCGATGTGTTTCAGACATCGACGAGACGCTATGTCCGTTGCCCTGACTGTGAGCTGGTGTTTCTGAATCCTCGTCCGTTATCAGCCATGGTCGAGGAGTTTTACCGCGAAGACTACGACGAAGCCTATGGCGAGGTCGAAGCCTCTTCGGATCGCGACCCGGTGTTTGAGAGTGTCGTGCGCCGACTCGGCCAGTACCGACAGGCCCCTGGTCGGCTGCTCGATGTCGGCTGTGGGGACGGCGCGTTCCTGTCTCTCTGTCGGTCTGCGGGATGGACCTGTTACGGGTTGGAGCTATCGAAGAGGGCTGCTGCGCGCGCGGTTCGTCGTGGTTTGACAGTCCTGCCTCCAGATTTCCTGGAACGGATGGGTAAGCACGAACCGTTCGATGTGATCACGCTGGTGAACGTGTTGGAGACGGTGACGAGTCCGGCGGCGCTCTTGCGACAGGTCGCGGGTGCATTGGCCCCATCGGGTCTCGTGGCGATCAGAGCGACGAACGGCGCGTTTCATCTCCCGATGCGGACACCGGCCCGATGGGTCGGGTCGCGCTACGATCAGGCCTTCCATCTGTTTCTGTATTCGCCGCCGACGCTCCGCTCATTGCTCCAGAGGGTTGGGTTAGAGACGATCGCAATCCATAACGCAGTTCCGAGTCGAGGGCCTCTCACCCTGGAGAATCCGTGGATCAGTCGTCTCAAATGGCGGATCGGTGCGACGGCGTTCTGGTCCTGTGCGGAGTTGCTCTATGCGATGACGGGAGGGCGTGTGGTCTGGGCTCCTTCATTTGAGCTTATTGCTCGGCGGAGCGAAGGATTGTCATGAGTCGATCCCATTGGTTCAGTCGTAGAGGGCGGCGTTCGCTCAGATTGTTTAGTTTGCTGGTGGCGCTCTGTCTGCTTGCCGCATTGGCCACGCTCGGAGTGCGGCCGCTGTTGACGTCGGTGGGGTCTGCCAAACATACGCGATACGTACCGGTCGATGTGCCCCCCGCAGAGGTTTCGCCCAGCCACCAGAAGGAACGGGAAGAGTATGAACGGCGAGAGCGAGTCCTGACGGAGAAGAGTCGGTAGCACGTGTATTTGGAGTTGCCATTCCATGTGTGGTATTTGCGGCATTGTAGGGGATCACGATCCGGTTCTGCTTGAGCGGATGCTCAACCGGCTGGTCCATCGGGGGCCGGACGACGAAGGGACGCA
>JANLVM010000152.1:0-8832 GCA_031364015.1 Gemmatimonadaceae bacterium | reverse complement strand
CTCCCATGAAGGTGCTGGACGGCGTTGCCACGATCTCGCCGCGCGGCACCAAGCGCATCAAGTGCGGTCATCCGTGGATTTTCCGCAGCGATGTGGTCGATCGTCCGAACGCGCCCGCCGGCATCATTCGAATGGATTCGGCACGGGGCGAACCGTTGGGGTGGGCACTCTGGAGTCCCGCGTCGGAAATTTCACTGCGACTTATCGAATCGCATCCGTCGCGCACACCAGACGAGGCGTGGTGGCATGCGCGATTGTCGGCCAGTATCGCGCGTCGCGGTCCGCTCGCGGCGCAGGCGAATGCATATCGGCTGGTGTTCGGCGAAGGGGATTTACTCCCGTCGCTGATTGTCGACCGGTACGATGACATTCTGGTCATTCAGTTGCTGTCGGCGGGGCTTGATGCGTGGACTGACGAAATCGTCGACGCCTTGTCGCAGATCACGGGCTGCTCGGGCATCCTGGCGCGCCACGACCCCAGTGCGCGTGGACGTGAAGGATTGCCACGAGAAGTGAAACTGCTGCACGGGAATGTGCCGCGCATCGTGGAGGTGGTTGAACACGGCATTCACTATTTGGCCGCTCCCTGGGATGGCCAGAAGACGGGCGCGTTTCTCGATCAGCGCGAAAACCGTGTGCGCATTGGCGCGCAATCACATGGCGAGGCGCTGGACTGTTTCGCGTATCATGGATCGTTTGCGCTGCACATGGCCGCGCGGGCAACACGAGTGACCGCGCTCGACGTGTCGGCACCGGCGCTGGCGCGGGTCGCCGAACACGCCGCACTCAATGGCTTCGACAATATCGTGCCGCACCTGGGTGACGCATTCGATGTGCTACGCGACTTTCACCGCGAGGGCCGTCGGTTTGATACGATCGTCGTCGATCCGCCCGCGTTTGCGAAAACGAAAGCGTCGCTTCCCGGCGCACTGCGTGGGTACAAGGACATCAATTTGCAGGCGATGCAACTGCTCGCGCCCGGCGGCATCTTGTTTTCCGCCAGCTGTAGCTATCACCTCAGCAAGGCCGCATTTCTGGACATGCTGCAGGACGCGGCCACCGACAGCGGGCGACCCATGGTGTTACGCAGTATCACCGCGCAACCCCTCGATCATCCCGAGTTGCTCACGGTGCCAGAGACTGGGTATTTGAAAGGGGCACTCTTGCAGGCCCTGGTGTAGTCCTTCCCCTCCCCTGCCACGCACTTTTATGAAGCAGAGTACACCAGTAATGTCCGCGTTCAGCGCCACTCCTTCGCGCGCGCGCGCCGCGAAACGCAGACTGTTCGTTTCGCTCCTCGCGGTAGTTCCGTTCCCGGTCAAGTTGTGGATTGCTCGTCGGATTGCGCCCAACCTGGTGCGCTATCTCCCTGCGGGTCGCACGGTCGGGGTGGACGGCTACGCCGGGCGATATCGCCTCGAGCTCAGCACCAATTTCCCAATCGAGACCATGATGATTGCCAACATCTACGAGCCGGACACGCGGCGCGTGGTGCAGCGATTGGTGTTGCCGGGTGACTCGTGCATTGACGTGGGAGCGAACGTTGGCGGTATCACGTTTTATTTGGCCGCCAGTTCGGGCGCAACAGGGCGCGTGCTCGCATTCGAACCCGCCCCCAACACCTTTGCGCGACTGTGCCGAAACATTGGGCTCAACCCGGAACTCACTGATCGTGTGGTGCCGGTGCAAGCGGGCCTTGCCGAACGTCCCGGTGAACTGCGGCTGGTCGAAGACCAGACCGTTCCCGGCAACGCGGCGTTGTTCGAAGCTGGCGGGGTGCGCGTGCCGGTTACCACTCTCGATCACGCCGTCGCCGACTATGCACTGGCCCGGGTTGACTTTGTGAAAATCGATGTGGAGGGGATGGAGTATGAGGTGTTGCGTGGTGCCGTGGCATCCTTGAAGACCTTTATGCCGGTGCTGTATTTCGAAACGATGACGCACCATGAAACGGTTCGGGGCAGTCCGCAGTTTGCGCTGATTGAGCAGTTGCTGATACCGATGGGCTACCAGTTGTTCGATGTCTCGCCGCAGGGAGCGCTCGTGCCCGCCCAGGCGGCGTCGCACGGTCACAACACCCTCGCGGTACCCGCGATCCGGCTGGACGAGATCCGCTCGCGATTGAGCGGGACGTCGCGATAACGCGCACGGCCACGCGTCATGCTCCCATCATCCACCACCGTACAGCACCTCGGTGTCGAAGCCACCCGTTTGCTGCGCGAGCGTCGCGGTATTGGACGATACGTGCGGAATATGCTGCGATGGCTTCCAGTGCACCGCCCGGATATTCGCTTCACGCTCTTCGTGAAACGAACCGCAGACATCGCTCCCCTGCGCGACCAGCTAGCCGACAGTGATGCGTCGCTGGGCCTGCGCACCGCCATTGTGCCGGTGTCGACGTTGCGCGATACCGACGCCGACGTGGTGTGGTATGCCTGGAACTGGCTTCATCCGCCAACCCGACGTACGGCGATGGTGGCCACCATCTGTGATGTCGCGCAGATGTTGCAGTTCGATCACCGCTGGTGGAAGGTGCTCAAGCGACGCAAGGCGCGCCGTCGTTTGAGCAGCACGATTCGCCAAGCCGATCTGATCATCACGATCTCGGAGTTCACCTCGCAGGAGATCCAGCAGCGCCTTGAGGCCGATCCGGCAAGGATCCGCGTCACGCTGTTGGCGACGGATGACATGACGGCCTCCGCATGGGGAGAATCGGAGGCGCTGCCGCGTCTGGGTGTGCGGGGTGCGTTCTTTCTCACCGTGGGTGCGCACGATGCCCGCAAGAATCTCGTGACGCTCTATCGGGCGATGGCCCTGCTGCACGCCCGCGGTGAGCGCGTCCCGCTCGTGCAGTGCGGCCCCAGTGATAGTCACGAGCCCTACCCGTTCATCAAGTACGCCGGATACGTCAGCGACGCGGAGCTGGCAACGCTGTACCGACAGGCAACGGCGCTCGTGTTTCCATCGCGCTATGAGGGCTTCGGTCTGCCAGTAGCCGAAGCGATGGCGGCTGGTGGACGCGTGATATGCGCTGACGCGAGTTCACTTCCGGAGGTCGCGGGCTCGGCCGGGCTGCTGTTCCCGTGGAATGATGCTGAGGCGCTCGCGGCGCAACTCACGCGCGTACTGCACGACAAGGCATTACGCGATCAAATGACGCGTGACGGCCTGGCGCAATCGGCCAAGTTTCGGTGGACCGACACGGCGCAGCAGACACTCGCGGTATTCGATGAGGCCGTGGCGCTGCACCGTCAGCGCTGACAGCCACCACAGTAGTATGTACTGCGACCGGCTTGCGTGATGCGTCGAATGGTGCGCGCGCATCGCGCACACGATTCTCCCTCGCGTCCGTACACATGCCACAGGTGGTCGTCGACCCGCGCGTCGGCCTCGCGCGGGTAGTACCGACCCACCGTCGCCGAGTTGAGCACCTCGCGAATCGCGTCGCGCAACGCGTGCACACGCTGTCGCGACAGTGAGCTCGCAACGCGGGTTGGATGGACGCGCGCGACCCACAGCGCTTCGGCGGCGTAGATGTTGCCGATACCGGCGACGACTTTCTGATCAAGCAGCGCGGGTTTGATCGGCTTACGGCGTGTCGCCAGACTCGCCGCAAACGTGTCGATGGTGAACAGCTCGTCCAACGGCTCCGGGCCCATCGCCGGTAACTGCAACTGTCCTGGTGCGTGGAGGCGCAGCAGCGCGAGCGCGCGACTATCTGTGAGCGAAACGCGGGTCCCGTCGGTACACGTCAGGCGCAGGCGCTCCGACCGGGGCGCGTCGTCGCCGTCACGGCCGAAGTGCCAGTCGCCGGTCATCCGAAAGTGAACCTCCAGCACCTGCCAATCATCCAGGCTCACCAGCTGCAGCTTTCCTCGGCGGGTCACGGCGGTGATCCGTCGTCCCGCGAGGCTTTGGCAGGCCGCCCTGGTGAGCGATCGTGCCAGCGATGGGTGGAGGGCCTCGACCGACGCAATGGTGCGTCCCAGGGTCGCCTGCCGAAACCGTTGGGCTGCGTCTTCGACTTCTGGCAGTTCGGGCATGTCAGGGGCGAATTTTTGGCGGCTTGGGGCTACAAAACTGCTGTCGAATGTGTGAGGTACGGTACCGTGTTTATTTCGCAACTCTAAAATCTACAGCAGATTACCTCACTGCTCGTCACAATTGACTCTTGCGCAAATCCGCTTCGCGCGTACTTTATCCACAATCTTCCACACCGGGGTATGACCTTCACGTCCCAGCGGTCCTTCAAGCACGAGTACGAACTGTACGTCGAGCGCGAAATCGAGGACTATAAGGACTCGGTGTCACGTGGCGCGCTGCTCAAAATCGGCGACGAGGCCGTGGCGACGCTGATGAATCAGGCGCAGATCACGCTGACGGAGATCGTCGTCTGGTTGGAGGTTGACCGCATCATTTCGCGTCGCCTTCGCCTGCCGACCTACGCGACGTGGCGGCGGCGGCGCCTCAAGATCCTCGAGCAGTACAGCAAGCCGGAGCACTGGGTAATTAATCCGGATGCAGCGCTGGTGCGCGCCTTGGTCGACTCGTCCGACCGCAACGTGCTGATTGCCGGAGTAGAGCGCGAAGGACCGGCGTTGTTTCTGGCCGCCCGTGGATGCGCGGTCACTGCGGTGGAACCAGCGGCCGACGCTGTGGAGCGGGTGGTACGCGCGGCGGAAGCGGCGGGACTGGGTCAGCGCGTTCGTAGCTATTGCGCCGAACTGGGTGCGTGGGCGCCCGATGTCGAGCTGCACGCTGTGGTGTGTTCCCCATCGGCGTTCGCGGGACTTTCGACACAGGATCGGGCGCGGGTGATCGAGGTGCTCCAGAGTGCCACGGTAGACGGCGGCGTTCACCTCGTGGAAACGATCGCCGCCGGTACCGACGCCGACGCGGTCGAGTCGCTCACGTCGAGCTATCGTGGCTGGGCAATCTCTGTAGACCGTGGCGCCGGCCGACCGGAGACCTTTTTGGCGCGGAAACTCGCCGCAGTCGCTTAGCTGAGCCGATGGTGTGCGTGTCGAACAGACACGCTGTCACGGTTTGCTCGTGTGTCTGAAGGACACCGTAGAATAGCGCCAGTCTTGCGCAATCCAGCTAAGCTGTTGAATAACAACAGCTTTCTATAAACGTTCGCCTGGCATTCATCATGCGGTGTGTCACAGTCATGCGACTACCACTAATGCAGCACCAGCGCGAAGAGCCTATCGGAATCGTGATCGCCGACGGCGGGCGTGGTGACTTGGCGCCGCTGTTTTCCGCGTTCGTCTGGGGGCCTGTGCCTGACGATCCTGAGGTGCTTGAAGACGTGCGAGAACTGATCGCCGCTTCGTAGCGATCGCTCGAAGTCCTGATCTGGACACGTGAAAGGCGCCGGCAGACATGCCGGCGCCTTCGCGTTTACAGAACTACGAAACTGCTCTGACGAGCAGGTTACGCAGCGGCCGGAGCCGGTGCAGCAGCCTTCTTGGCGCGCTTAGCGGGCTTGCGAGCCTTCTTTGCCGCTTTCTTTCTGGTTGACTTCTTTGCGGCCTTGCGAGCGCCTTTCTTTTTTGCAGCCTTACGTGCGCCCTTCTTTGCGGTCTTCCGCGCGCCCTTCTTTGCAGCCTTCCGCGCGCCCTTCTTTGCGGCCTTGCGACCGCCCTTCTTTGCGGCCTTACGCGCGCCCTTCTTTGCAGCCTTGCGACCGCCCTTCTTTGCAGCCTTGCGGCCACCCTTCTTCGCCGACTTCTTCGCGGCCTTCTTGGCAGGAGCCATGATGTAACTCTCCTCTGGGGAGGTTCTGGCGCTCCCTTTCCCCCGGTGGAAAGGTGAGCTCACGCAGCGTGACCGTGCCGAAGCACGACGTGTCGCTACGCGCTACACGGCCTCAGGAGGCACGTGAAGGGGAGGACTCGACCGTAGGCAGGGCGAGTGAATAGGGGGGAGGATCCACCGCGTGGTGAGGCCACGGTGGCCAATGCAGGGCACCCGCTCAACGCGACCAATGCGGAGCGATCGTGAGGCGCGCCGACGAGGCGCACGGGAGTCGTCGAGTCGACGACAGAGCGCACCGTCGCGCGAGGCGACGATGTCCACGCCGAGGTCGGGAGTCCCGTGCCGCCGGCGAAACAAGGCATCAGTGAGACGATGCCGAACTGCTGGTAGAACTCGTGTCGTATTATCGCCACGCGTTTCCAGTGAAGCCTGCGTGCTCCGTCGACCCGAGATTCGTGAACTGCAGGAACCCGTTGAGCGAGGATGTGGACAGCACACGCAAGTCGTTGATATGACGCGAATATACGCGTGGATAATTACATCGCGCAATAGCGCGTATAAAGAACGCGCGCGAATACATAAAGGCAACATTCCCAAATCGGTGCTATTTCGCGCCGCGGCGGCCTACCACCAGACCAACCCGCGTGCGAATTTTGACCCGCGTGCTTCGGTCGCGGCGGTGCGCCGAAGTCCTGCGGCCACCTGATTCTCCTCTGAGAATGTGACGGCCGAAGCATGGACCTCCATCGGAGCGCCTTTGAAAGCGTTGGTCAAAACGTCGGCTGGAAAAGGGCTCACGCTCACCGAAGTCCCCCAGCCGAGCATTCGCGACGACGAAGTGCTCATCAAGGTCCGGAGCGCCGGCGTCTGCGGCACGGACGTCCACATTTACGAATGGGATGCGTGGGCGGCCGGTCGATGCAAGCCGCCGTTCGTCGTCGGGCATGAGTTCGCGGGCGATGTGGTCGCCGTCGGGAGCCTGGTCGAAACGGTCAAGATCGGCGACCGCGTCACCGCCGAAGGGCACATCGTCGATGAGCGATCGATCTTCAGTCGCACGGGAAACGCGCACGTCGATCCGGGCACCCGCATCATCGGCGTCGATCGGGATGGGTGTTTCGCCGACTTTATCGCGATGCCAGCCACCAACGTGTGGCATCTCGACGACGCGATCAGTTACGACATTGGCGGCATTCACGACCCGATGGGAAACGCTTTTCACACCGCACTCACCGCCAACATCCCTGGCGCCATTGTCCTGATCACTGGATGCGGTCCCATTGGCGCCTTCGCCGTCGGGATTTGCAAGGCCGCCGGCGCCGCACGCATTATTGCCACGGACATCAATCCGCGCCGCCTGGAGCTGGCCCGCTCGATGGGAGCCCACGACGCCGTGCTGCCAAGCGACGCGACGCGCGCGGTGATGGCCGCCTCTGACGGACAGGGCGCCGACGTGGTGCTGGAAATGTCTGGCGTGCCGTCTGCCGTGCATCAGGCATTCGCACTGGCTCGCCCCGGTGGGCGCGTCAACATGCTGGGGATTCCGTCGAAAACCATCGACATCGATTTTGCCACCGAAATCATTTTCAAGGGACTGACGATTTACGGCGTGGTCGGGCGGCGCATGTACGACACGTGGCTCCAGATGAGCCGCTTTATCCGGTCGGGCAATTTCGATCCGACACCGGTGATTACCCACCGGCTCCCACTCGAGGCGGTTGACGACGCCATGGCGCTGATCAAGTCGGGTGAAGCGGGTAAGATCATTTTTCAGATTTAGGACTCAAGAGGTCTCATGTCCAACCTCGCTGCTGAACTCCAGGCCGACCTCGACGCGCTGAAATCGGCCGGCACGTACAAGCGTCTCAACTACCTTGAATCGCCCCAAGGGCCGCGCGTGCGCATGGAAGGTCGGGGCGAAGTGATCGTCCTGTCTTCCAATAACTATCTCGGTCTCGCCAACGAGCCGAGTGTGGTGGACGCAGGCATCGACGCCCTGCGCACGCTGGGTGCAGGGACGGCGTCGGTGCGATTCATCTGTGGCACATTCGCGATTCATCGCGAACTCGAGTCCGCGATTGCGGGGTTCGTTGGTACTGACGCATCGCTTTCCTTTGTATCGGCATGGAACGCCAACGAGGCACTCACGCCCAACATCGCGCGCGAAGGCGACTTCGTGGTGTCCGATGCGCTGAATCACGCCTCTATCATTGATTCGGTCCGCTTGGCGAAAGCCATGACCAAGTGCACCACGGCGGTGTACCAGCACGCCGACATGGATGATTTACGCGAGAAATTGCGCGGGGCGAAAAGTGCAGGGCGGCGGATTATCTGGACGGACGGTGTCTTCTCCATGGAGGGCGCCATCGCCAAACTGCCAGAGATTCTGCAACTGGCGCGCGAGCACGACGCCATCGTGGTCGTGGACGACTCGCACGCGACGGGAGTACTTGGGAAAACCGGACGCGGCACGGCTGAACACTTCGGGGTGCTGGGCGAGGTCGACATCATCACCTCGACACTCGGCAAGGCCTTGGGCGGTGCGGCGGGCGGATTCATCGCCGGTCCGGTCAGCTTGTGCGATATGATGACGCAACGCTCGCGCCCACAGCTGTTCTCCAATGCGCTGCCGCCCACGGTGGCCGCCAGTTCGCTCGCCGCGATTCGCTACATCGAGGCGCACCCCGCCATTGTGGAGACACTGAGAGAGAACACCGCATACTTTCGCGCCGCGATCCAGGAGGCGGGATTCAATCCGCTGCCGGGCGAGACGCCGATTGTGCCCATCATCGTGGGCGAGACGGCACTCGCCATCAAGATGAGCGAGATGCTGCTGGAACGCGGCGTGTTCGTTACCGGGTTCGGATTCCCGGTGGTGCCGAAAGGCGAGGCGCGCCTGCGCTGCCAAATCTCCGCCGCCCATACGCGTGACGATCTCGACGCGGTGGTGGAGGCATTTAAGGGCGTAAAGCAACTGCAGTTGAGGTAGCACACCGCGGTTGTGGTACATCAACGGCGGTTGTGGTACATCAACTGCGGTTGTGGTTCCTCACCTGCAGTTTGAGGTACCAC
>JANLVM010000146.1:0-5125 GCA_031364015.1 Gemmatimonadaceae bacterium | reverse complement strand
CAACTTTGGCGCGGGATATATCGAGCATCGCGGTGAGCGGCTCACCGTGCGCGGACTGGGATTGCTGCGCGACACCACATATATCGGCAACGTAGTGGTCAGCACTCGCGAGGGGGGAACGCCGGTGTACGTGCGCGACGTCGCCACGGTCACCATTGGCGCGATGCCGCGCGAGGGAGCAGTCTCCCGCGACGGTCAGGGTGAGACGTTGTCCGGAATGATCGTGATGCTCAAGGGCGCGAACGGCCGCGACGTTGTCACACGCGTGGAAGAGCGTCTTGAGGCAATCCGCCCCCTGCTGCCCGCCGGGGTCATCATCAATGCGTTCTACAATCAGGGCGACGTGGTCGACCGGACCACGAATACCGTCTTCAGGAATCTGGCCGAAGGTGGTTTGCTGGTCACACTCATTCTGTTCCTCTTTCTCCGGAATCTGCGCGCGTCGCTGATTACGGCGTCGGTCATTCCCCTGTCGATGCTGTTCGCCTTCGTGCTGATGAAGCGCTTTGGCTACTCCGCCAACCTCATGAGTCTGGGTGCGCTCGATTTCGGTTTGATTGTCGATGCGTCGGTCGTGATGATGGAAAACTTCGTGCGTCGACTGGGGCACGCGGGCGCCACGACCACCGATCAACGTCGCGCCATTCTGCAGCGCGCGGCGTTCGAGGTGGGCCGTCCAATCGTCTTCAGCGTGTTCATTATCATCGCGGTATATCTGCCGATTTTTTCGTTGGAGGGTCTCGAAGGGCGCATGTTCACGCCAATGGCCTTCACCGTGTGTGTCGCGGTACTGGGCTCGCTGCTCATTGCCCTCACGTACATCCCCATGATCGCGTCGTTTCTGCTGACGAATGTTCAGGAGAAGCCTGTGCGATGGTATGAAGCCCTGCGCGCGCGCTATCATCGCGTATTGCGGTGGGCACTGGGTCACCGTCGGGTGGTGGTCAGTAGTGCCGCACTGACGTTAGCGGCGGCCTTGGCCTCGGTGCCATTTCTCGGCACCGAGTTCATGCCGAAGCTTGATGAGGGGTCACTGCTGATCGAGTCGCGACGACTGCCGAGCACCTCGCTGGCGCAGGGCATGAATATCGCGAAGGAGATTGAAGTGACGCTGCTCCGCTTTCCAGAGGTGAGGAGTGTGGTAACCAAACTGGGCCGACCCGAGCTCGCGACCGAGACGATGGGGCTGTACGCGGGCGATGTCTACGTCGACTTTGCCCCACGGCGAGAGTGGCGCGCCGCATCGGTCGAGGCGCTGATCGTGCAAATGGATTCTGCGCTGTCACAGATTCCCGGCATCGACTACAACTTTACGGCACCGATGGCCATGCGGTTGGATGAGGCAATTTCCGGCGTGCGCACGGAGCTCGGCGTCAAGGTATTTGGCGACAGCTTGGCCATCCTGCAGCGGACGGCCGCCGACGTGCAACGCGTTATCGAAACGATTCCCGGTGCCGCCGATGTGTCGATGGATGTAAGCGCCGGCGCGATGCAGGTCGAGCTTGACCTCAATCGCGCCGCTTTAGCGCGCTACGGGCTCAACGTGTCCGACGTGCGAGAGGCCGTGCAAACCGGCGTGGGCGGCATGACCGCCACCGAAGTTATCGACGGACGGAAACGGTTTCCTGTGGTTGTCCGGCTCGCGGAGGAATATCGTGGAACGCCCGACGCGATCGGCGGGCTGCGGCTCTCTACTCCCTCCGGTGCCAAGGTCACCCTGTCGCAGGTGGCCGAGGTGCGCATCGTTGAAGGACCGGAGGTGCTCAACCACGAAGACGGCAAACGCATGGTCGTTGTGCAAAGCAATGTGCGCGGACGAGACCTGGGTGGGTTCGCGGCAGAGGTGCAGCGCGAAGTCGCGCGGCGCGTTGCGGTGCCAGCGGGATACTTCATCACGTACGGTGGACAGTTTGAGAACCAGCAGCGCGCCATGCAACGGCTTGGCCTGATCGTGCCGCTCGTGCTCCTGTTGATCGTCGCCCTGCTGTACGGCAGCTTTGGCAACGCCCGGCAGGCCCTGTTGGTGATGCTGAACGTCCCGTTCGCGCTCGTGGGCGGCATCGCGGCCTTGTGGGTGACGGGTCTCAACCTCAATCTCAGTGCATCGGTTGGGTTCATCGCGCTCTTCGGCGTTGCGGTTCTCAACGGTGTGGTGCTGCTGTCGTACATCAATCAGCTTCGTGAAGACGGCAAAGACCTTGCTGAGTCGGTGCGTGAAGGATCCGAAACGCGTCTACGTCCGGTGCTCATGACGGCACTCGTCGCCAGTGTGGGATTTGTGCCGATGGCCATTTCTACGAGCCCAGGATCTGAAGTGCAGCGACCACTTGCTACCGTTGTCATCGGAGGGCTCATCACCTCGACGATACTCACGCTGATCGTGCTCCCGGTGCTGTATGAGTGGCTCGAGCAGCGTTGGCCAGACTGGGCGGCGGCGTATCATCACCGCGTCGGCACACGCCGTCAATCCGTCGCGCCGCTCGTCGTGCAGGAGCAATGATCATGAATTCTTCGCCCACGCACGACGCCCGATCGCTCGACACGGGCTCGCGGAGCGTGCTGTTCGCGCTCGTGGCCCTTGTCGCGCTCGTGATGCTGTGTGGTTCGCCCGTCGAAGCGCTCGCCCATGGTGTCGCCAAGGGCGACAAAGGCTACATCCAGTCGACGTCGGGTGTATTGTTGCTGCCCTTCGCGTACCTGGGTGCGAAGCATATGGTCACTGGATTTGACCATCTCCTTTTCCTCTTTGGCGTCATCTTCTTCCTGTATCGCCTGAAGGACGTCGGGGTGTACGTGACGCTGTTCGCCGTCGGTCACTCCGTCACACTCATCGTCGGCGTCCTGAGTGGCGTCAGCGTGAGCCCGTACCTGGTCGATGCGGTCATCGGCTTCTCCGTTGTGTACAAGGCGCTCGACAACCTTGGCGCCTATCCACGCTGGTTTGGCGTGCAACCCAGCGCCAGGACGGCGACACTGATGTTTGGGTTGGTGCACGGTTGGGGACTGGCCACCAAGCTGTTGGACTTCGACATGTCGCGAGACGGACTCGTTCCCAATCTTCTGGCGTTCAACGTCGGCGTCGAAATCGGGCAGCTCATCGCCCTCACCATGATCTTGATTGCCATGAGTTACTGGCGACGCACGCCCAGCTTCGCGCGACATGCGTACACGGCGAACGTCGTGTTGATGACCGCCGGTTTTCTGTTGGTGGGCTTCCAGCTCACCGGTTACTTCATCACTGATCTCGGATAGGATACGACTATGACCAACTTGAATGAGGGACCGAACAACTTGCCAAGCGTGAAGGGGCCGTCGTCGAGCACGCTGTGGCGCTCGACCGCACTCGCTGCGGTGACAGCGGCCATCTTGCTGGTGACGGTCGTTTTACCGGCCGAGTATGGAGTCGATCCAACCGGTGTCGGGAAACTGCTGGGCCTTACCGAGATGGGACAGATCAAGCAGCGACTCGCCGCCGAGGACGCCGCGTTGCAGGCGGCCGATTCCCAGTCAGCGGTCATCCCACGACCTGCCGCCTCCGTGACGCCACCGTTAGCGCCGTCGGCTGCTATCGACTCGAGTCCCGTGGGTGCGACACGCGTCGATACTGCATCGCTCGTGCTCCAGCCGGGCAAGGGCCTGGAGATCAAGTTGGCAATGCGAAAGGGTGAGCGCGTGCAATACACGTGGTCGACGGAAAATGGTGCGGTGAATTTCGACATGCACGCCGATCACACCGAGGAACCAGTCATCAAGTATCACGGCTATACCAAGGGTCAGGGCGCAACGACGGACGCGGGTGTTTTAGTGGCGGCGTTCGACGGCATGCACGGCTGGTTTTGGCGTAACCGTACGGCGAACGCCGTCACCGTGAAGTTACGGGTGGAAGGCGAGTTTCAAGCGCTCAAGCGGATGTAGGTGGCGCGGCCACACGCTCGATGTGCTGTGCACGCTCCTCGGCGAAACGCTCGAGGATCTCGCCTTGCTCGTGTTCCCAGATGTCCCGCCGGTCACCCATCATCAAAATCCATACCTCGCGGTCTGCCTCCACCACGTGATAGGCGATCCGAATGTTCTTGCTCTTGAGCTTCCGTAGCCCGTGCAGCGGATGGTGCAGCGGATCCCCGTACTGATCCGGATGACGCGTCAACTTTTTCTCGCAGGCCTTCTGCGCGATCTCCAGCGAGGCCTCGCCAATCTGGTCGACGTCCTCATCGAGAATGCGGGCGGAGTAGCGGAGTCGCCACGGTGCATCGGCGAGAGCGACCGCCGGCGGCGTCGCGGCCACCACAGGCTGTTGTCCGCCCGTGGTCGACTTCCGACTTTTTGCAGTCACCGGAGCGTCACGTTGCTATGTCGAGGACATCAGGCCGACGCAGCGCGACCACCGGCCTTCCGGGCTCGCGCAGCCGACCAGAAATCATCATGCTCCATGAGGTGGTCCTCCCCATCACGCACGCGCTCCAAGCGCCGCCCAGCCACGCGCGCCAGGCGCGCGCTCTCTTTGGACTCCTGGAACACGGCGAACTCTTCCATGCTGATGATCACACCGACAGGCCGTCCGTCGACGAGCACCACCACGGGGGTTTCCTGCGCCGCCTCAAGGGTCCGCTTGGCATTACTGCGTAGCTCGCCGATGCTGGCTATGGTCGTCGGGACGTCAACAGTGAACATGTCTGCTCCGGCTCAGATATTCTTTTAAAGTACTGCATAGCATATCGTAAAGCAAGAGTTTTAATTGGCGGTGTAACGTCGCGCGAGCGACCCACGCGGTCGCGCCATCCTGAGCACTAATGAGAAGTACGTCTGAAACGGTCACGGCGACGCTCACTCGTTTGAGCGATTGCGCAGTGCGCTTCGGTACGGTGTATTCCACGCGTGAATGATCGATCCATCGCCGCGCCGCCCCGCGATTTAGGGCAGCGTTGGCACCACTTCTTCAATGATCAGGTGACACTTATGTCGATTCGCACGCAACTGATGCTCCCAGCACTGGCCGCGTTTCTGGCACTCCCCGTCAGCGGCATGGCCACCACCGGAATGGCGCAAACGGGAAAGCCAGCACCCGCTGCGATGCCGCAGCACCAGGACGCCATGAAAGCCAAGCCCGGCATGGGCGGCATGGGCG
>JANLVM010000091.1:0-1674 GCA_031364015.1 Gemmatimonadaceae bacterium | reverse complement strand
CGCTCGATGCGATAGCGGTCGGCGAGGGCCGCGCGCAGGCGATCTGGATCGCTGCTCACTCGGCGCTCGCTTGTTCTGCGCAGAAGAACCGGTGCGTCCCAGACGCTCTCCATACTGCGTCGCGCATGGGACCCTCGCGTGGAAGTGGACATGATCGGTCCGACGGGGCGCCACCGTGCTTACCGTTCGGCTCGCAAACATGCAGCGCGATCAGCAAAACCGCGACTGGCGTCGGGGAGGCGTGCGAGCGCATCGTCGGCGTCCTTCTCGAAGACGGCAAGCCGCGCAGGGTTGGTCGAACGAACGCTGGGGAACCGGCGTCTCTCACGAGGATAATTGCGCAACACGGCGGCGCGAGCCAACGTGTGCCCATATCCGCGGATGGCCACTGCCTATTCGCACCTCGGGCACGCTGTGGCCCAACCTCTTCCCCAGTCAGATGCGCAATGTGGCGAGTCATTGTGAGCCGCTGTCGCGTTTCGACGTGGTGAGATAGTTGGCCGACTCCGCCGACTTCGATCTGAGGTGTCATCCGGATGACGGGCGCTTGCAGCTGGAAGCGTGGCGCAAAAACTGTGCCGCTCCAATTGCGCTGGACGTGACGGCGCGAGCGCCTACTGACGCGTCTGCCTCGGGCATGCTGGTGGTTCTCAGCTGGAATGTCTGGATTGGCCACGGTCGGCTGCTCGAGCTAACCTCGCGAAGACGGAACGGCGACTTCATCGATCAAGGCGCCACGCCCGATGCCGAACTTGTTGTGCTGGCGCAGGAGGTCTATCGGAGCGACTCCGCGATACCGTTGGATGCTACCAAGCATGCAGGTCGCCACCCCGCTATCAAAGCGGGACATCAGCGCGAGGAGATTGTTGAAACCGCTCAGGCGCTCGGCATGAATCTGCGTTACGCACCATCCATGAGAAACGCCGGATTGCAAAGCGATCGCGGCAACGCCATCCTCTCAACGCTCCCCTTGGAAGCGGCGTACGCGATCGAACTCCCGTTTGTGATTCAGCGACGCGTCGCGGTCGCCGCCACAATTCGTCTCGCTGGCGAAAGCGTCTGTGTCGTGAGTGCGCACCTTGACCCCAGCCAACGAATCGTCGTGGGGACCCGGACGTTACGTGGGTGTCATTCAGTTCCTATAGTCCACTGCTGCCGCTTGCTTTTGCCTTGGTTGGCATCGAAAACCGGAATGTCGAGCCAACCCCTTCCTTGCTTTCGACGGTCACCGTTCCACCGTGGGCCACAATGAACGTCTTCACGATAGCGAGACCCAAGCCCGTTCCACCCTCGTTGTCCGGATCCGTCTCTCCTTTGTCGAAGACTTTGTCGAAGGACTCTTCGGCGATTCCCGCACCATTGTCGCGGACCCAGCACTCAATGGCACCTTCCGCCTCGAGCTCCCGTGCACCGATCATCACTGCTCCGCCCGGCGTGTACTTGATCGCGTTGGCGATCAAGTTCTGAAGGACCCGCCTCAACACACTGGCATCGGCGTAGACGACGAAGTCGTCGGGAACCTTGTTGATCAGTTTCGTGCTGTTGGCCGCCGCCACGGATTGAAGGTCGTGGATGAGAACCTCCACGAGCGGCCACAAATCAAACTCGCGCCGCTCCAATTTGATCCCGGTTTCTGTTTGCAGATTCGTGTTCTCCTCCAACACCTGGTCAATC
>JANLVM010000085.1:0-2315 GCA_031364015.1 Gemmatimonadaceae bacterium | reverse complement strand
CGCTTGGTGACGTGTCGCGTGATGGTGGCTATGTCATCCAGCTCACGCAGCACCACGCGCGCCAGCAACTCTCCAAGAGTCCGCGACTGCGCGTACGTGCACTGCGCGGGAAGCGGCACCATGATGTGTAACCCCGTCTTCCCCGTGGTCTTCACGAAGTGCGGCAGTCCGATCGACTCGCACAGCGCATGCAGCACGAGTGCGGTGCGAATTACGTCACTGAACGGTGCGTCCTTGGGGTCAAGGTCTATCACGCACCAGTCAGGCTGCTCGAGCGATCCGACTCGGCTGGCCCACATGTGAATAGGAATGGAGCCCATGTTGGCCACGTACAACAGTGACTCCACATCGTCGCACACGAAGTACCGGATGTCGCGCTGCGTATCCTCGCTCCAAATCGGCACGGTCCGTATCCACGTGGGCGCGAATTCCGGCGCGTCCTTCTGATAGAACGACTTTCCGTCGATCCCGTCTGGAAAGCGTGTGAGCACCACGGGACGATCGCGCAAATACGGAAGCATCCAGGGCGACACGGCTCGGTAGTAGTCGATCATATCGCCTTTCGTATAGCGCTCCTCCGGCCAGTAAACCTTTTTGAGATTTGAGAAGACGACACTCTTCTCGATCGGCCGCGCTGGTGCAGCGGGCGGTAGTTCTGCGTCGTCGTTCGACGTGGGCACGTGATCGTTCGCCGACGTCGCTGCGTCCGATGCTGCCGGGACACTCCACTGCTGTCGATCGCAATCACGTGCGTGCTTGTCGTTGCGCAAACGCAGAAATGTAGGATGCCGCAGCACACCGTCGGGCGTCCACTCGCGGAATCGCACTTCACACACCAACACGGGATTCACCCATGTCGTCGACCCGGTGTCGGGAATCGCGCTGCTGGGGAGTGGCAACACCCCGGGCGCGGTAACAGGGCCTTCGCATGGGGGGCTCGCGCATGCCATGGGGTCGAGCATCGCCTTGAGCTCGCCCAGCTGCGCGTCGCTGAATCCCGTGCCCACGCGGCCCGCGTAGACGAGTGAGCCGTTCACCATGTCGGCGATCTGCAACGCACCGATGTGCGGACGACTCCCTTTGGGCGCGGTGTACCCCACGATCGCGAAATCGTCGGTACGGTCGGTCTTGAACTTGAGCCACACATCGCTGCGGCCACCGCGGTACCGAGCATCCGCGCGCTTACCAATCATCCCTTCGAGACCCATGGCCGCAACTTGCGCCAGAAAACGCTCGCCTTCCCGTTCAACATGATCAAGCGTGCGCAGTGGGCCGAGTCGTGGCAGGTACTCACGCAACAGCGCTTTTCGCTCGATGAGAGGGAGTGGGCGCAGATCAAAATCTTCGAACGCCAGCAGGTCGAACACGAAGAACGTTGCAGACAGCTCGACCGCGGCTCGGCGAATCTCGATGGGTGATGAAAGCCGCCCGCGACGCTGCAACATGGAAAAGCTGGGCTTGCCCTCGGCGTCCAGTACCACCACTTCACCATCGACAATGCAATCGCTAAAGGGTAGCGCCTTGACTGCGCGCGCGATCTCCGGAAACACCGACGTGTAGTCATTGCCGTTTCGCGTCAGCAGCAGCGCTTCGCCGCGCGTCTTGGCCGCGATGAGGCGGTAGCCGTCAAGCTTGAGCTCAAAGAGCCAACCGTCGCGTGTGAACGGCGTGTCGGAGGGCTCTGCAAGCATGGCCTCTACGGCTCGCGGCTCGACGCGAACTCGTGGTGCGGCGGTTCGCTCAAGCGCGGCGCGCAAGGCTCCCGCGTGATTATGGCCCGCTTTCACCTCGTCTACCGTGAGGCCCGAAAGTACCGACTCCTCCGCGAACTGGTCTCCGGGTTGCCGCACCCAGGCGTCACGTTCTTTGATGAGCAGCCAGTCGCGCTCGCTTGATTTGATTTTCACGAGCGTCCACTTCCCGTGCAACTTGTAGCCGCGAAACTCGAACAGCAGCTTGCCCTTGGCGAGCCCCTCGCGCCAATCCTCAAGCGGAACCCACTCGCCGCGATCCCACACAATGATGCCGCCAGCACCGTAGTTGCCCGACGGAATGATCCCCTCAAACTCACCATACTCGAGCGGATGATCCTCCACCTTCACCGCGAGTCGCTTGTCATTCATATCGTATGACGGACCCTTTGGCACTGCCCATGAGCGCAGTACACCGTCCATTTCCAGGCGAAGGTCGTAGTGCAGTTGTCGGGCGGCGTGCTTGTGTACGACGAAGAGTCGCCCGGGCACATTCGACACGCTCCCCACGGGTTCGGGCGAGGTGTCCGACGAACGTTTCGCCCGGTAGGCCGCCAGGCTGTC
>JANLVM010000080.1:0-5331 GCA_031364015.1 Gemmatimonadaceae bacterium | reverse complement strand
CGGTGCCGTCGCCGTAGATGTCGGGTGAGCGCAGCCGCTGCTGGGAGCGGATCCGGCGTATCCCCGCTGGCGGTAGCAGCACGTGATGCTCACACGTCCAGGCGCACTGGTCGCGCTGCTGCTGCTGGTGAGCGGCACGGCGTTGAGTGGTTGCCTCGATGAAAATCTGATCAAACAGCCGGAGCTCACCATCATTCCCGGTGCGCCGCCTGGCTGGGGGGGGACCGCAAACACGTCGGGCATCGGGACAACCGTGAGCGATCGTCGGAGCGGTACGACGTCGGCGTATATGTCGAATGCGTTCCAATTGGCGATTGGAACCGTGACGATCGTCCAGGCCATTCGCGCCGACGACTATCGCGGGAAACGCGTGCGTCTCTCGGGGTGGATCAAGCCAAGGAATGTCGGCAACGCCGTGTTCTCCGGTCTCTGGATGCGTGTCGACGGGCCAGGCACCACGCTCACCTTTGACAACATGGCCGGTCGGCCCGTTTCGGGATATGGCGACTGGCGACAGGTGAGCGTCGTGCTCGATGTGCCCCAGAGCGCTATTGGCATCTCGTTCGGCGCGCTGTTTCAGGCCTCCAACACGCTGCTGGTGGACGATCTGCGCTTTGACGTCGTCGGGAGTGATGTGGTGAGTACGAACAGACTTGACGCACCGACGTCCAGCGGCCGCGATTCGACCGCCACCGTCGTCGCGTACGAAAGAAGTAACGCCAGTCCAGTGAACCTGGACTTTGAAGGGCTCGCGCCAATCGGAAGTGAGACCGCCAGCTGGATCATCGAGAATGCGACGACGCTCAGCACCGCCGATCCGACGGCGAGTCTTGACGACCTTGAGCCGTTGCGCGCCATGGTCGGCTCGGCGCATGTGGTCGGTCTGGGTGAGGCCACGCACGGCACGCGCGAGTTCTTTCTGCTCAAGCACCGGATGCTTCGCTTTCTCGTCACGAGAATGGGCTTCACTACTTTTGCCATAGAGGCGTCGGCACCCGAAGCCGACGATCTCAATCAGTATGTGTTGTTTGGTGTCGGAGACCCCGTGCGATTGCTGTCGCGCCTGTCCTTCTGGACGTGGAACACGCAGGAAGTCCTCGACCAGATTACCTGGATGCGCCAGTGGAACAGCACCGCATCGGCCGATCAGCGGGTACAGTTCCGGGGCATCGATATGCAATATCCCAGCGCGTCCATGGATAGTGTCGTGGCATTCATGCATCGCGCCGATCCCACGTTCGACGTTGACGTGCTCACCGCGTTCCAGTGTCTGGAGGCGTATCGCAACCGCGGCAACGTCCCGGGTCGTCCGCGTACCGAGTACGCCGCGCAGTCGGCGGATGCGAAGTTCAACTGTGCTGATGGACTTGCGACGACCATGAATACGGTTCGTACGCGCGGTGCGGCCGTTGCCGGCTATCAGGCGGCCTTGCACCATGCGCGCCTGGTGCAGCAGTTCGAAGCGGTAGCCGCCATGTCGAACTCGACCCTGTCCAACCGCCTGCGCGACGACGCGATGGCCGAGAATGTCGCGTGGTTGCGAGACCAGGGGGGCGCGAACGCCAAGCTGGTCGTGTGGGCGCACAACGATCACGTCACACGGCAAACGTTCGCCATGGGTGCGGGACTCAACGCGCGGTATGGCGCGGACTATCGCGCGCTCGCGTTCGCGTTCGGCACGGGGCGCTTCAATGCCGTGCGGCAGGATGGCACCACGTTGGGAATCCCGCAATCGTTGAACGCGCAAGCGGTCCCATCGCGTTCGATCGAGGAGGTGTTCGTGCGCACGAACCTCGCGCTGGTACTGCTCGATATGCGCAAGACCCTTGCTGGCGGTGCTCCCGCCCACGCGCTTCGGGGACCGATCGCCATGCGCTCCATCGGATCGGCGTTCGATGCGAACCTGGAAAGCCTCTATTTCGTTCAACGCATTTTCCCCGGCGATTTCGATCTGTTGCTATTTGTTCGTGGTAGCACGGCGTCAACGCTCTTGCCGTATCGCAACTAGTCGCCGTCACGGGGGTATCATCGCCTTTCCATCCCTCGTTTTCGGAGGCAATCGATGCCATGTACATGGTTCCGCGCGGCGGTCACCACCGCCGCCCTGATTCCGCTGCTGACGACCCCGATGCAGGCGCAACGCATTGGTCTTGTCGCTGGCGGCACCTTTTCGCAGTTGCGTGGCCTCGACAACGTCAACGCGAAGAACCGCACCGGAACAATGTTCGGCGTGGCGCTCACGTTGCCCATGAGCGGGCGCGTCGCCGTGCAGCCCGAACTGCTCTTCATCAACAAAGGGTCCAGGTTCAACACCGGCAGCGGTGGCAATTCGAACATCCGACTGGACTATCTCGAAATTCCGATGCTGCTGCGCTTCGACCGCAGTGTCACGTCCGCCCTCAGTCCGCACCTCTACGTCGGACCGAGTCTCGGTTTCAAAGTCGGCTGCAACGTGCAGGTGAGCACCTCGCCAGGCACGTCGTCCAATTGTACGCGCGATGCGTTTTTCCAACCCACCTCGGTCGACTGGGGCGCAATCGTTGGTGCTGGCGTAGATCTCAACGTTCTCGGACTCGGCGTGACGGGCGGCGCCCGCTATGGCGTTGGACTCGCGAATATCTCCAAAGACGATGGCCGTGCGTTGGAGCAGCGGGTGCGAAACGGCACACTGATGGTGTATGCAGGACTCCTCTTCGGTCGCCGCTGATCTCCGATGGCGACCTCGCCGTGAGCGCATGAACGCCACGCCCCCCAGCCACTATGAACAGATTGGCGGCGATGTCGGCGTCCGCCTGTTGGTCGATCGTTTTTACGATCTCATGGACCGCGCGCCAGAAGCGTCCAATGTTCGGGCGCTGCACGCGGCCAGTTTGAAGCAGTCACGCGAGAAACTGTATTTGTATCTGACCGGATGGACGGGCGGTCCGGCGGTGTATGTCGAACGCTTCGGCCATCCGCGCTTGCGTCAACGGCACCTGCCGTTCGCCATAGGTGCACGCGAGCGCGACGAATGGTTGTGGTGCATGCGGGAGGCGCTCGCTCAGCACGACATGCCGGACGACCTGCGCGCGGTGCTGTGGCAACGATTGCGCGAGCTCGCTGATCACATGCGCAATCAGCCTGACCCGTTGTTGGACAGTCTTCCCGTGCTCTGACGGGCGCACGGGCGCGTGCGTGATAGTCGCGCACGCGCGGGACTAGTCGCGCGGGACTAGTCGCGCGGGACCGGCGGGGGCCAACGGGTGAGTATCAGGCGCAACGTCCAATGCGTCGCCCCCGGCATCGACGGATCAGGATCGAGCGTGACACCACTCAGATCGAACCCGGGTACCGGCAGCACCACCCCTTTGGGTAAGCGCGCTTGCCGCGTGCCATCACGAAGCGGGATATCGTCGGTAAATCGACCATTTGCGGCGCGACCGAACACCCGCATGGGGTCGAGTTGCGCACTGGTGCCGTTTTCGAAATGATCGATGTCGATTGCCGTCAGCCATGGTCGCCCCGCGTACTCAAGTTCCAGGGCGATTTGCAAATGCCTGGTCCGCTCGCGCGACGCCACCAGACTGGAGAAAAAATTCGTCGGCATCTTGTGGCGTCGGTCATCCAACACCACCGCCTTCTGCAGATGACACATGCCGTTTTCGGCGGTGACCAGCTGCACGCCTTCGTTGGCGGCCTGCCACGTCAGCGCCGCGCCAAGGACCACGCGTAGCGGAATCCCAATGGCGGGCGTCTTATCGGGCTCGAGAACAGTCACCTGCACATCGAGCGTAACCGGTGCCGTCACGGGTGTTTGAGCCAAGGCATAACGGAAAGCTAGTGCCTGCGCGCTGGCGAGGCCGATCAGGGACCACGATACCCTGTCCTGAGTGGTTTTCCTTACTTCTCCGACACCGCCTTCAGCTGCTGCAGCCCCTTCTCAAAATCTCCGCCCACCATTTTGTCCATACTCACGAACGTCGTCATCACCTTCGTCACGTAGGTGGCGGGGCCCGACATGGTCCACGTGACCTCCGTTCCCGCGCCGCTTGGTGCCAATGTGAACACGGTGGTGTTGTGACTCTCGAACGGCGTCAGGAAATCCAACTTGATCGTCACGTTGCTCGACGGCGTCGCTTCCGTGATCTCCATTTTCCCTTCGCCAACGTCGGAATTCCCGACCCATGCATAGGTCGCGCCGGGGCCCATCGTCGGTCCGCCGTAGGTGGTCTTCATGGCTGGATCCAGCTTGGCCCATGGCGACCACGCCTCCCAGGCGTGAAAATCATTGAGGTTGGCGAAGACCTTCTCGGGCGTGGCGCTGATATTGACCCGGCGTTCAACGACGAACGAGTCAGGTCGCGTGTAGGCGTAGGCGAGGACCGCCACGATCAATACCGCGAGGACACCGACGATTTTCTTGAGCATGGTCAGGACCGGGAAAGATGAGTACGAGAAATGTGGAGGGGGCGGTCACGGGCGGACTTCGGTGCGGCGGTAGTAACGATAAGGCGCGGTGGCGCCGTTAGGCGAGCTCTACTATTTGTTCTCCGCGCCCCGCCCCCGTCCTACCCACTGACTACGGCAAAAATCGGTCGCGCTCGTTGGAGGACGGAACGAGACAGGCCGCTGCCACCAGCGCGAACCGGCGCCGCGCAATCACGTCGTACACCGCGTCACGCAGTGGGCGCGGTACAAGCCGACCGAGCACCGCCAGCGCGTTCCACGCGCCACCCACATGCACCAGCATCGCCAACGCCGCCTCGCTGCGAATTCGAACGCGCGACGCGTTGACCGCAGGCGGCTCATACCACACGACGGAATCGGTGGTGGCGATTTCCGGGTGACGCGCTCGCACGGTCGCGCCGAACACACCCTGCAGCGGCGCGAATCGCAGTGCCGCACGCTGCGTCGCCGACTCACGCGCCAGCACGAACTGGACGCTCCGCGCGCACAGTCCGCACTCGCCATCGTACAGCAGCACGGGCGTGGTGTCGCGCGTACTCGCCTCGGTCATTGGCGACATGACCGGCCACTCCGGTTACCGCCCGTCATCGCACGCGTCGGCCCTTCTGCACCACGAGCTGCACGTCACGAAGCACTTCCATGGACGTGAGCGGGTTCCCGCGTACCGCAATGATGTCGGCGGTCTTTCCTGGCGACACGGTCCCTACGCGATCGAGCACTCCCATGGCCAGTGCCGGCCAGTAGGTCGCGGCACGAATCGTTTCCATCGGGTCCATGTGGTACGCGCGGACCCACGTGACCATCTCCTCCGCTGTGGCGTAGCCGTGGAAGTTTCCGGGAACACCAGCGTCGGTGCCAATCAGCAGGCGCACCCCGCTCTCCCGC
>JANLVM010000053.1:0-18309 GCA_031364015.1 Gemmatimonadaceae bacterium | reverse complement strand
ATTCCGCAGGGTTGCGGGTCGCGGCGTACACGGTCGCGGTGTTGATTGCGTCGCTGAACGGATGGCTGCTCTGGCAAACCGTGCACATGTGGGTCACCTGATGTACCAGCGTATTCTGGTCCCGCTTGAGCACTCCGCGTGCGATGCGGTGATCCTCGACCACGTGCGCCAGTTGGCGCGTCTGTGTGGTTCGTCATTGCTCCTCATTCACGTGGCCGATGGATGGGCCGCTCGCAATCTTGAACCATTGCATCTGCGAGAGTCCGAGGAGATGCGCAGCGATCGCGAGTATATCGAGCACTGCTGCGCGACGCTTCGTGCGGATGGCTTCGAGGCCGACTCCGTGTTGGCTGGAGGCGAGCCAGCGGTCGAAATCGCTGCGGCCGCCGACCGTGAAGCGTGCGATCTGATCGCGATGGCCGTTCACGGGCACAAAGGGCTTCAGGATGTCATTTATGGACAAACGGCGAACAAAGTGCGCCACTTGACGGCGGTGCCGGTGCTGATGGTACGCGACGCGCGTCGGGCGACGCGGACGGTCTGATGCCACCTCACGCCCGCGTTGCACGCGCTGACGTCGACGTGCAGGCCCATGGGTAAACCGGTTGCACCGCTGCCGACGCTCACCGCGCCGGTCGAGGACTACCTCAAGGCGATCTACGAGCTGGAGACGCGCGAGGGGAGCGCCGCCACGAGTGACGTGGCCGACGCGCTTGAGGTGGCGCCGGCGTCAGTGACCGGGATGATTCGCCGACTGGCCGCGCAAGGGTATCTCAACTACGTGCCGTATCACGGCGTGCAGTTGACCGACGTGGGTCGTCGCGCCGCACTGCGCACGATTCGACGCCATCGGATCCTCGAGAGCTATCTGACGGGCGTGCTGGGGTATCCGTGGGATCGCGTTCATGACGAAGCCGAGCGACTCGAGCATGCCGCGTCGGACGAACTCATCGAACGCCTGGCAGCCGCCCTCGGTCATCCGACGGTCGATCCGCACGGCGCGCCAATCCCCACGGTCGAGGGCATTGTTGAGGAACGCGCCCATCGGACGTTGGCCGATGTTCCGGTCGGTGAGGCGGCGCGCATGGTGCTCGTGAGCGACAAGGACCCCGCGCTGCTGCGATATCTGGCGGGGATTGGACTGCAGCCTGGAACCGACGTGACGGTGGTAGCGCGCGCACCCTTTGATGGTCCTCTCACGTTGCGAATTGGTGCGTCCGAGTCGATGGTTGGCCCACGACTGGCGGAGCAGGTGCTCGTTGGCGTTGCCTCACCGCCGCGACCGGTCAAGCCACGGAAGCGCTAGTTTTCGGTCATGCCTGATTCTGAATTCGCTCGGGAGAGCCGTGTCGCGCTCACGACTGCGGTTGGCGCAGAGCCGATCCTTGGCCCGCGTGACACGATCATGCAGCTGTTGCGCGGCGAACTGCGCACGCCGCACGACGTACTCGGCGCGCACGCGGCCTCGCGTGATGGCATTGCCGGTGTGGTGGTTCGCGCGCGCGTGCCCCGGGCCGTGCGCCTCTGGGTATTGCTACGCGACGAGCGACTTCCGATGGAACGCGTGCACGACGCGTTGTTCGTGCACTTTCTTCCGGGAGAAACGCTACCGCTCGCCTATCGGCTGGCCGCCGAGTCAATCGATGGTGGGGAGCGTGCGTTCGACGATCCGTATCGGTTCCTGCCGACACTTGGTGCGGTCGATCTGCATCTGCATGGCGAAGGTCGTCACTTGCGGTTGTGGGACAAACTCGGTGCGCACCCGCGTGTCATCGATGGGGTAGACGGCACGTCGTTCGCGGTGTGGGCACCGAATGCGCGTCGCGTTTCGGTGATTGGAAATTTCAACGACTGGGATGGCCGCGCGCACGTGATGCGCGCGATGGGCGGCAGCGGGATCTTCGAGCTGTTCATACCAGGCGTGTCGACGGGCGCGCTGTACAAGTTCGAAATTCGGACGCCAGGTGGCGCCACGCGCGTGAAGACCGATCCGCTGGGATTCAAGTTCGAGCAATCGCCTGGCCACGCGTCGATTGTCGAGCGACGAGGGGTGTATGCGTGGACCGACGCGGCGTGGATGGCGCGTCGGGCCGATGCGAATCCGATCGCGGAACCCATGCTCGTGTACGAGGTGCATCTGGGGTCGTGGCGGCAAGGTGAGGGCGGGCGGTTTCTGAACTATCGCGAGTTGGCGCCACTACTGGCCAGGCACGTGACGCACCTCGGCTTCACGCATGTGGAATTATTGCCGGTGCTCGAGCATCCCTTCGGTGGGTCGTGGGGGTATCAGGTAGGCGGGTACTTTGCGCCCACGTCGCGCCATGGATCGCCAGACGACTTCCGATTTTTCGTCGACACGCTGCACCAGGCGGGAATTGGCGTCCTGCTGGACTGGGTTCCCGCGCACTTCCCCAAGGACGATTGGGCGTTGCGGCGATTCGATGGCACGGCCTGCTACGAGCACGACGATCCGCGACTGGGCGATCACCCCGAATGGGGTACGCACATTTTCAACTATGCGCGTCACGAGGTGCGCAATTTTCTGCTGGCGAACGCGCTCTTCTGGATCGAAGAGTTTCATCTGGACGGACTGCGCGTCGATGCCGTCGCGTCGATGCTGTATCTCGACTACGGACGGGAAGCCGGGCAATGGCTTCGCAATCGGTTTGGTGGACGAGAGAATCTGGAAGCCGTCGCGTTCCTGAAGCAACTCAATCACACGGTGCGCACGCTGCATCCTGGTGTGGTGATGATCGCCGAGGAGAGCACGACGTGGCCGCGCGTCACGCATGCGATCGCCGACGGCGGGCTGGGTTTCACATTCAAGTGGAACATGGGATGGATGCACGACACGCTGGATTACTTCAAGGTCGATCCATTTTTCCGGAAGGGCGCGCATGATAAGCTGACATTTGCGATGATGTACGAGTACAGCGAGCGATTCGTGAATCCGCTGTCGCACGACGAAGTCGTCCACATGAAGGGCTCGCTGCTGCGCAAGATGCCGGGCGACGAATGGCAGCGGTTGGCCAACCTGCGCACGTTGATCGGCTACTCGATTACCCGTCCTGGAAAGTCGGTATTCTTCATGGGCACGGAGCTGGGTCCATGGACCGAGTGGAACCACGACGCGAGTCTTGACTGGCGCTTGCTCGAAGATCCGCGGCGGCGCGGCCTGCAGGCGTTCATGGCGGCGGCCGGTGCGTTGTATCGTGCGCAATCGAGCCTGTGGCGTCACGACCATGACGCGTCCGGATTTTCGTGGATCGATGTCGCGGATAAGGAGCAGTCGGTCTTGTCGTACGCGCGCTTCGATGGCGCGGCGCATGCTATCGTGGTGATGAATCTCACGCCGGTCCCGCGCGACCACTATCGGATCGGTGCGCCAGCGAGCGGTCGATATCGGGTCGCGCTGAACAGCGATGCGAAGGCGTTCGGTGGCAGTGGCTACGCGGTGGCCGACGATGTGGCGACCGACACCGAGCCGTATCACGGTTTCCCGCAATCGCTGTCCGTGACGCTGCCGCCCCTGTCGATTCTTGTCTTGCTACCTGACCCAATGCCCCACGCGGGGCGCGATCGCGCGCCGAGTGTCGCCGCGGCGGTCTCGGTGGGAACGGAACCACCGGAACTGGCCGGTGCCACAACGCGGTCCGGACCCGAGGTGGACGAGTCGACGCGCAAGAAACGCGGAGCGGCCGACGTGAAGCGCAGGGGGGACGCAGGCCAAGCCGAGGCCAATCCCGCCACGACCTCGTCACCCACGTCGAAGAAATCGGGGAAGGCGAAGTCGAAGACCAATGGTGCATCGTCAACCGTCGACGCAGTCAAGGCGCAGCCGCCGCGCATCGAACCATCAAGTGTCGAGCGAGCCAAAGCGAAGCAGGCGAAGCAGGCGAAGCTTGCAAAGCTTGCCAAGCAAGCGAAACACGCGAAGAAGGAGGAAGAATTGAAACCAGATGACGTCGAGCCGCCGAAGCACAAGAAGTCGAAGGCCAAGAAATCGAACCGGGACGCATGAGAAAACGCCTGGTGTTGTTCGGGATTCTCACGCTCGCCGCCGCGGCGGTCTGCGTGCGTCTGGGGATCTGGCAATTGGATCGTCTCGATGAACGGCGGGCGAAGAACGCGCTGGTGCTCGCGCGCGGACGCGCCGCACCGCTCTCCATGCGCAGCTTGCGCGAGCAGGATACCAGTGTGACGCACTGGCGACGCATCTCGGTGCGCGGCGTTGCCGACTATGACGCCGAAATGGTACAGGCGTCGCGATCCCAGGCCGGGGCACCAGGCGTGTATTTGCTCACGCCCGTTCGCCCGATCGAAAGCGGTTGGGGCGATACCTCGCTGCTGGTGCTCCGTGGCTACCTGTACTCGGCCGATGCGCGCACGGTCGACTTTGCGAAGGCACGCGAAGGGGATACCGTCAGTTTCGACGTACTGGTAACGGCATTCCCGCCGCCGCAACTCGGAGCGATCAGGTCGCCGACATCGCGTCGTGCGCTTCGTCTGCTGGATCGCGATACGCTCGAAGCCATGATGGGGCGACCGCTCGCGCCGGTCGTGCTGCTGGCGCTTGGCGATACGACGCCGCGCGACGTCGTGCGCCCAACGCGCGTGCCGCCGCCATCGGCGAGCGAAGGGCCGCACCAGTCGTACGCCATGCAGTGGTTCGGCTTTGCGACGGTATTCGTCGTGGGCTTTGTCGCATTCGCGGTAAATGGAGTTCGCCGAACCAGCTAGAAACGATGGATGTGTGCTACAACTGCGGTATTGAGGAAACAGTTGCCGACTGCTGGAATGTGAAAGAATCCTGCCATTGCGACGGCTGTCCGTTGCTTCCTTGCCACGCCACTATCACTACCTCGGCACGATCGTCACGCAGATGGTAGCGTGCGAGGTTACTGTACAGGAAATGGCAAAAGGACTGTTGCACTCGCGCAACATCGCCAAGCGCGAGCTCGAGAATGATACGGTGGCGGGCACAGCCATTGCCATTCCTCAGGGTTAACCGAGTGGTCGTTCGACCGCCGGTACGATCACTCAGGAGGCAGCATGGCGGCAGGCGAGCAGCGATTGTCAGTGCGAACCGGACCGTTGCGCGGCGTCATCGCGCTGGCACTCGGTTTCGCGCCCGTCGGTGCCGTACTGGCGCAGTCGATGGCGTCGCCGTCAATGGAATGCTCGAGCGCGGTGAGCGCGTCCCGGGTGATTGTGCAGGTCGCTGCGGCCTCGGTCGTCACCGGGATCGAGTATCGCGACATGGCGCGCCAAGGTCGCTGGCACATGGCGCGCGAAACCGATCGCGGCGCCATCGCTGCCCACCCAAGCTCTCATCTGCACGCATTCGGCTCGTATCGCATGGCGCGGAGTCTCAGCGCTGCGACCTGCGGGTCGCGCGCGGCCTTCCGACGTTCGGCGGTACGCGGGGCAGCCATCTCGTTGGCAATCGGCACGGCAAAGGAAGTTTCGGACGGACGCTACAACGGTTTCAGCCCGACCGACCTTGCGGTCGATGCCGTTGGCGCTGGCTACGCGGTCGCCCAGGCATACCTGCCTGCGCTGCGGCACGTGACGCCGTCGATCACGGTCGCGCCACGAGCATTTGTCTCGAAGAACGGTCCAACGGCAGCACTCACCGACTACGCCAATCAGACGATGTGGTTGTCGGCGAACGTACACGAACTGTTGCCGGCATCGGTTTCGCGCGCGTGGCCGTCAGCGTTGCGAATGTCGATGGGTCGCCGCGCATACGGTAACGGTGCTGCGAGTGACTATGTCCTGGGACTCGACGTCGATGCCGCACAATTGCCGGGATCGCACCCGGCGTGGATGCGTATCAAGCAGGTCATGCACAACGTGCGCTTGCCTGGTCCGGCACTGGTAATGGGTGCCAACGGCACCCGCACCGTCGGACTGTACTGGTAGCACGACGCGTGGTCGCTGGGCGGATGGTCGGCCTCCGGGGGGTCGCCGGTCATCCGCCCGCGGCGACGGCAACTCGACGCGCTACGCCGCTGAGAGTGTGGTACGCAGCGAACGCGCGGGCGGATTTCGCAACGCCTGACAGGCGTTGCGAATCCCGTCGATCACACGCGCCTGCTCGTCGATGGTCAGTGACGAACCACTCGGCAAGCACAGGCCCTGCGCGAACAGCTCATCGGCGACGCTCCCACCAATCGAGTCGCAGCGACGAAACACCGGCTGCAGGTGCATTGGCTTCCACACCGGACGCGCCTCAATGTTCTGGGCGTCCAGCGCCAGACGTACGGCGTCCGCGTCGGCGCCAAACTGCTGACGGTTGATCGTCATGACCGTCAACCACCGATTGGCGCGGCTCTCGATTGACCCGAAGGTCTCTTCCGGCATAAACCGCACGCCCGGCAGATCACCAAGCGCGGCGACGTAGCGCTCAAACACCGCGCGACGCGCGGCCACACGCTCTTCAATCACCCGCAGCTGTCCTCGGCCGATGCCCGCGAGGACGTTGCTGAGTCGGTAGTTGTAGCCGATGCGCGTATGCTCGTAATGCGACACCGGCTCTCTGGCCTGCGTCGCTAACAGTCGAACGCGCTCGGCAAGTTCCGCATGCGGGGTGACCAGCATTCCACCACCGGACGTGGTGATGATCTTGTTGCCATTGAACGAGTAAAACCCGATATCGCCGAACGTGCCAGCCGCGCGTCCCTTGTACCGCGACCCGAGCGCTTCAGCGGCGTCCTCAATCAGCAGCACATCGTGACGAGCACATGCGTCAGCGATGGGTTCGATATCGGCACACTGCCCATACAAGTGCACGAGGACAACCGCGCGCGGAAGCGATCCGCGTCGTGCGGCATCGTCGAGCGCCTCGACCAGGAGGGCCGGGTCCATGTTCCACGTCGCGCGATCGCTGTCGACGAAGACTGGATTCGCACCGACATACCGTATGGGAAACGCACTCGCCGCAAAGGTGAGCGTACTCACCCAAACCGTGTCGCCTACGCCAATCCCGATCGCGAGGAGCGCCAGATGGAGCGCCGCCGTGCCGGAGCTCAGCGCGATGGCATGTGGGGCGCCAACATACGCGCCGAGTTCTCGCTCGAATGCGTCCACGTGCGGGCCAAGGGGTGCGATCCAATTGGAACGAAACGCCTCCGTCACCAGCGCCAGTTCATCGTCGCCTAAATGCGGCGGCGAAAGGTAAATGCGTTCGGACATATCAGGATGCCATCGCCAGGCGTCGCGCGGGTATGCCGACCGCCGTGATGCCGTCAGGAATGTCACGCGTCACGACCGCGCCAGCGCCAATAGTACTCCACGCGCCAACGTGTACGCCGGGAATGCACGTGGCGCGTGCGCCAATGTCGGCACCCTCTCCAACGCACACATTTCCCGCCAGCGTAACGGCCGGGGCCAACGTCGCCCAATCGCCCAGTCGACAATCGTGGCTCACATCAACGTGACGATTCAACATGACGAATGCACCGAGCACAATATCGGTGGTAAGAATCGTGCCCGCATGAATCTGGACTCCATTGCCGATGGTGACGCGTTCGAATCGGGGGACACCGGGATGCAGAAGCACCGGAAACGATCGCACGAACGGGCGAATGCGCTCAACCGCATCGCGGCGCGCTTCCGGACTCCCGATGCCCAGTGCGGCATCGATCTCGTGAGGATGCGCCGACAAAAACGACGCATCACCAAGCACTGGGAGACCACCGATAACGGCACCGTGATGGGCGGCGTCATCATCGAGATAGCCCAGCAACTGCCACGGAGCGCCAGCGTCGATCATCGCATGGATGAGCAGCGCCGTCTCACGTCCGTGTCCGCCAGCGCCGAGCACGACGATAGGCGTGCTGCGACGGTCGGTCATGTGATCTTCGGCCGAGCGGTGAAGCGCGGCATCGTCGCATGACCGGGTTGCGCAATGCCGTCGGCGGCAAACACCTGGCGGACGGTTCGCAGCATGATGCGCAGGTCGAGCCACATCGTGTGATGCTGGACATACCAGGCATCATGCGCGAATCGTTCGTCCCACGAGCTGGTGTTGCGTCCGTTCACCTGCGCCCATCCGGTAATTCCTGGTCGCACATTGTGACGTTGACGCTGCGCCGGGGTGTAGCGCGGCAGATACTCCATCAACAACGGGCGTGGGCCCACCAGCGACATGTCCCCGCAGAGCACGTTCCAGAGTTCAGGCAGTTCGTCGAGACTGGTCGCGCGAAGGAGCTGTCCAAACGGGGCCAGGCGCTGCGAGTCGTCGAGCGGATGACCGCTGGCGTCACGGGCGTCGCCCATGGTGCGAAACTTGATAAGCGTGAACGGACGACCGTCGAGGCCCGGGCGCTGTTGACGAAAGAGCACCGGTGAACCCAGTGCGACGTGCACGGCCATCGCGACCATCGCCAGCAACGGCGCGAGGAGCACGAGCAGGATCGTCGAGACAACGAGGTCGAAGGTTCGCTTGATCACGAGCTGAGGGTTCGGCGACAGCCGGAGAGAACAGCAGGAATGCTGCGGCGCCTGCGGCGCGCGACGCCCGATTGAGTATCGGCTCTTATGCGGCCGACGAGACGCGTCGCGGCACTATTCCCGGAATCCGTGCCGCGGGTGTGACAATCGGATCCGTGAGCGGAACCCGGCGTCGTGCGGCGTCGTACAGCACGTCGTGTCGAAGGAGGACCTGATCCAGCGACGCTGCGGCGTGAATCCACGCTTCGGCATGCTGCGCGCGAACCTGTGCGCCCGAGCGGTCCCCGAGCACGACGCGAAGCCGATCTGCCAGCCGCGCGATATCACCGACCGGGTACAGCCACCCTCGCTCGTGACCACGTTCGCCGCCCAACAGGTCGACCGAGCCTCGCGCCATCGAGGCAACAACCGGCACGCCCATGCACATGGCTTCCAGCAGGCATCGAGGGAGTCCCTCGCGCTTCGATGCCAGCACGAGCGCGTCTGAGGCGCCGACCAACGACGCCACGTCGTCTCGTTGGCCCAGAAAACGCACGTGAGACTCCACTCCTGCAGCGCGCGCGTGGCGGGACACCATCGCGCGACACGGACCGTCGCCAATAAACAGCACGATCGGCATGGGTATTGAGGCCTCATCACGCAGGCGAACCAGCGCCGCCACGACATCTCGCTGCCGTTTATTCCGATTGAACTCGGCCACTACCACGATCACCGACTGCGTGGCGGGAATGCCCAACGACTGTCGCACGCGATCGCGCGCGTCGCGCCCAGGCGGACGATACTGACGCACGTCGACGCCTATACCGGGATGATGCGCGAGGCGTCCGGCCTGTGCCAGACCATCACGTTGCGCAAGCGCCGCGTCATGCTCGTTCATCACCACCAGGTAGTCCGTCCAGCGCGCGGCCCGCCGCTCAATCCAGCGAAAGAACGCATTCGAAAGGCGAGCGCCGCCGGGATGGGCGTGAAATCCGTGCGCCGTGTACACCACCGTTGCGGATTTCTCGCGGCGAAGCGCCAAGCGCGTAACGAACGCCGCGATTGGCGTATGCACATGCACGATGTCGTACGCCCCCACCCGAACTACCTCGCGAATTCTACGCATGACGGCAAGGTTTCCCAGACTGAACGGATTCCGCGCCCAGGCAATTCCGTGAGTGACATCGAAATGCCGCGCGATAGACGGGTCGGTATCGGCCCCTGCGGCCATCGCGTCCACGCGCCATCCCAGGGAGCGATACCGCTGGGCAATTGGCAGCAGGAACGCGCGCAGTGTGGTGCTGACCGTGGTGACCATCAGGATTCGCGGTGGCGACCCGCCGACCGCGCGGTCGCTGGCGGGGCCGTGTGAACGCGCGCGCCCACCCCCGCTCGACGCCTGCGACCAGAGTGCGATGTACGCGGCCTGCTCGCGATCGGCGCTAAAGTACTTGCGAATTCGCTCGACCGCCCGTTGGCCGCGTGCCGCACGCTCGGTGGGGTTGTCGCACAGATGCCGCCACGCATTCGCTATGCCCAGAGCGTCGCCGACCTTCACGACGATGCCGCTGTCGCCCACGAGATGCGCGGCATCGCCAACATCGGTGACGACGCATGGAATCCCACAGGCCATCGCTTCCGCCACGACATTGGGGCTTCCCTCGCTGCGTGAGGTCATCGCCAGCGTATCGCAGACGTTCATGAGGTCAGGAACATCGTGCCGCTCGCCCAATCGCAGTATGCGCGTTGCCAGCTCGGGGTGTGCGTTCACGAGGGACCGCAGCGGTTCATCCAGCGGGGCGGGCTGGCCGAGTGCGCCAGCCTCGGTACCGGCGCCAGCCAGCACAAACCACGTCTCGCGGTCGGTTGCGGCGTGCTGCGCTACCGCCCCGAGGAACGTACGATGATCCTTCAGCGGGTCGACGCGCGCGATCATGCCGATAACGAAAGCATTCGCAGGAATACCGAGCGCATTCCGCGCGGGAATGCGCTCGTCGCGATTGATTGCATAGCGCTTCAGGATCACGCCGTTGGGGATGACGTGGGTCGACCCCGCCATGAAGCCGCGTGCGATGTGCTGCGCGGCGGCGCGGTGACTGTTGTAAATGATTCGGTGCGGGTGTCGCGACAGCATCGCACTGACGCGCACCATCCCGCGGAGGGTGCCAGACTCACGGTCCCACGCGTCCAGCGCGTGCCGCACGTTCCATAGCACGGGCCCGGTGTGCGCGCCCGTGAGCGACACCAGTGAGGCGGCCAGATTGCCGTGATACATCCACCCTTGCACGCAGGTGGGCTGGAATTCACGCACAATGCGGCGCAAGTCGACGAGGGCCGCTGGCGCGATCGATCCGCGGGCAAGTCCCAGTGTGTACACGGGAACGCCGCGCGCCAACAGTTCCTCTCCGCGGGAACCCGAAGTTGTCAGTGACACGACCGCGTGCGAGGCGTGATGCTGCGTGTGCGAGATGACCCGCAGCAAACTCGACTCAGCGCCACCGGTTCCCAATCCGGTGATGACGTGCAGAATGCGCACAGGCGTGCTCTCGACGATGTGACCGACCGTCATCACTGTCGTGCGTAGGGTTCGGTCAGGCGGCGCGGCGGTCACCGCGCGAGAGCATGCGCCATGGCCGGCGTAAATCTTCGGCGGCTTCACGCGCCAGCTGTTCCACTTCCGCCGCGACGTCGGGGCTCATCGACGTGAAGCGTCGCCGCCACTCCGCCGCGACCACGATGGCGAACAGCAGGGTGAACGTGGCAATCGCGCCGAAGAGGCCCTTGAGGACCAGCGTGCGGCTGTCCGGCAGTGCGGGACGTACGGGCGCTTCGACCACCGAGATCACGGGAACGTTCCGGACTTCCTCCAAACGGGACTGCTCGAGCGACTGGGCCAGTCCAACCACCACTTGTTGGCGGAGGCTCACGTCTCGACGCAACCGTTCCTCTTGCAGCACCAGCTGCGGCGCACCGGTATAGGCGCGATTGCCACGCAGGAAATACTCCAATCGATCTTCCGCCTGTCGCAGTTCCCCACGCGCCACCGTTAACCGCTCATCGGTGAAGCGCCGTTCTTGCGACGCGATCGCCTGCTGCGCACTGATGTTGAGCGCGTTGAGTTCGCTGATGGCTTGCGCGACGACCTGGCGGGCCAGTTCAGGATCGGAAAGCTTGACGCTCATACGGACAATGCCGGTCTTGAGTCCAACGGAAGTGCTCACCCGATTGCGCAAGTCACGCAACGCAAACTCGGTGCGTTGCGCACGCGGCTGATCAGCGGGCACCAAATGTGCGACGAGATCCGTCACGCGACCGTCCGCCGCAGTGAACCTGGCAGCAAGGAGCCGGCGCAGCATCCCATCACTGTGAATGACATCGGCGAAATAGTCGGGGCTCTGACCGGCCTGCCCTGCGGGTACGGCTACACCGAACTGCGCAGCCAGGCCCGCAAGTCGGGACACATTGCCCGAGGATGACTGCGCCGTGATGGCTCCTTGCGCGGTCCACGTGCGATCGCCGACCAGGCCGACCGCAATGACGACCGCGGCGACTGCTGCCGGGACCAGCAGCATCAGGCGTCGTCGGGCGAGCAACAACCGAAGGAGGTCGAGTGCCCCCAGACCCGTGAGCGGGGAAGTGGTAGTCATCAGGAATCGCGAGTGTGAGGAATCAGTGTTTGAAACGCCGCGCTGGTGAGCGCCGCGCAACGATCGAGGGTGAAGTCCGCGAGAATCCGAAGACGGCATCGCGCCGACAGCGCCGCAGAGCGGCGCATGATGAGCCGGGTGAGTCCTGCCGCGAACGCGTCGGCGTTGCCACAGGGTGAAACCTCGCCGAGGGCGCCGACGATGTCGGCCGACGCGCCGGTGTCGGTCACGACGGCGGGAACGCCGCAGAGCATCGCTTCCGCGACCACATTGGGGAATCCCTCACGCACCGATGACAGCGCCAGGACATCGAGGGCGCTGAATACGGCGGGCAGATCGGATCGACCGCCCGCAAAGATCACCCGATCGACGATGCCGTGCTGCGTGGCGCAATCACGTAGCGATTGCACACGCGCGGCGCTCCCGTCCCCCACGCACACCAGCTTCGCGCGCGCATCGCTCCGGGCCATGACGGCAAAGGCCCTCATGAGCATCTCGTGGTTCTTTACCGGATCGAGGCGCCCGACATGCCCAACCAGCGTCTCCGTCGGTGACACCGCCCACAACTCGCGGAGGACGCGTCGACCTTCGGGATCTGGGTAATAGCGGGTCGGATCGATTCCGTTGGGCACCACCACGCCGTCGGGAGCCTGCGGCACGTGTTGATTGAAGTCATTCAGCCCGGACAGACTGTTCGCGATCAGGAGATCGGCAAATCGTCCGAAATGACGCGTAAGCTGGTGCACGGCCTTGTCACGCGCGCCATCACTGTGTCGAAAATACTGACTCGACCGAAGTCCCAACACCACCCGCGCGCCCGGTGCCAGTGTTCGCGCGGCAAGCGCCACCAACCATTGCACATCCAGAAACGCGTACACCACATCCGGCGCGACGCGGCGTAGAACCTGCGCCAGCGCCGGGATGGCGGCTGGTGAGAACGACCATGGGCGCGGGAGCACTTCCAGCGCAAGTCCTTGCTGCTCAATACTGGCCCGCAATGGCCCATCACTCAGCGACACGATCGTGATGCCGTGACCGCGACGCTCAAGCGCACCGGCCAGCGCCACGGCTTGATGCTCGGCGCCACCAACGCCAAGTCCACCCAACAGCATGAGGATGGAGAGCGGCGTCTCGCGCTCCGATGCCCCGTGCCCCGCGAACGCTCGGTGCGTTCCACTGACGCGCGTGATGCGAAGCGCCTTCGTCATGCGCGGTCTCCGGCAGGCGATGGCCTCGTCGAGTCCAGCGCCGTGGCGATCGACCGATGCGCCACCGGCAGGGCGGCAGTGAGCGCAATGCCGATCAACACGAAGGCATCATCGAGCACGTTGTGGCTGAAGACTCCCCACAGAGCGACGAAGACCACAAAGGCGCGCGACGTGGCCACACGCATCGTCGGTTCGCCCGCGTCGCCCACCGCGCGGGATTGGGCGCTCGCCGCGCGCCAACTCAGGATCAACAAGACAGGCACCAGCCATGCACCGGCCAGTCCGTATTCGGCGAGATGGCGCACGTAGATGTTGTGCGTGGACTCGGGTTCGTTCCATTCAACGGTCGCGCCCGTCCCAACGCCGTTGAACGGGCGCTCTCCGAACATCTCGAGCGCGCGTACAGCGAGACGCGACCGCGACGAGGCACTCACGTCGGCGCCAAGCTGCTCCTTGTTGCCGATCGCCAGACGCTGCCGCACAAACTGCTCGGCACCGCCACCCAGGTAGCCCAACTGTCCGCTGGCCAGCATCGCCCCAGCGACCGAGAGCGCGAACGCGGCGCCGGCCATGAACGTGATCGCCAAACGCTTGCGGCGAATGGCACGCGAACCGATGAGGAATACCATGACCACGAACCAACACACGATGGCGCCGCGAGACAGTGTCATGAACACGCCGCCGGCGATTGCCAACAGGTAGAGTTCACGGAAGCGCGGCGCGACCGCAGGGAGCGCGAGCAACATGCCGGCGATGAGCGCGGCGCCCGTAATGTTTGGATTGACGTAGAAACCCGCCGAGCGACCGAGTGACATGCTGAACGTCATGGGATGCGTGATCTCCCAGAGGTTCAGCATGACCGCTGCGAGACTCGCCACGACGATGGCGGCGCGAGCAATGCGGCGGACCTTTGCATCGGCGAGCAGTATGACGAATGCCACCAGCTGCAGCGACGACAGCGTACGGGTGAGCACTTCCTGCAGTGCGACCTCGCTACCCGACGACCAGAGAAACGCGGCCATGGCGATGCTGGCGCTCGCCATGGCCCAGCCGATCACCACACCGCTTCCGAGTTTCGACAGATCGAGCAATGCTGCGACGGTCGTGAGCGCAAAGACGATCAGCATGATGGCCAGTGGTGGGGCCGGCAAACGACCGGTGTTCCATCCCCACGTTGCGGCACCCGTGTAGAGCGCACTGATCGCCAAAAGAACGGTCAGCACCCGTACGACCCGCGCCAAACCGAACTGCTGCGCGCTCGAGCCTTCGGAGCGAGGTGCCAACGGGAGGGCAATTGCCGATGCCATCATGCGGCCTTCCGCGGCGAAGATTGGACCATCTCGAACACGCGATCCCAGGCAGCGAGGACCGTGCCTGTTTCGAACTGCTCGACCGCGCGCTTCGCGCCGTCACCCAGGCGCGCGCGCAGTGCGTCGTCGTCCATCAGGCTGGCGAGGGCTTCCGCCATGCGCAACACATCATCCACCGGAACCAGGCGACCGCATTCGCCATCGACAATCAACTCGGCCGGACCCGAGTCACAGCGGGTGGCCACACAGGCGAGGCCGTGCGACATCGCTTCCAATAGGGCGTTCGGGAAGCCCTCGTAGCGCGACGGCAGTGCAAAAATTGCCGATGATGCCAGTGTCGCCGCCGCATCGGTTGTACGTCCGGGCAGTGTGATACGCAGTCCAAGTCCGAAGCCGTTCACCAGCGTCTGTAGCGCGTCGCGCTGTGGTCCTTCTCCGTAGATGGTCAAACACCAGGTTGGGAATTCCTCAGCGAGCACGGCAAACGCGCGAATGAGGACATCGAAGCCCTTCTGCGGCACGAGACGTCCGAGCGCCACGATGGTCGGCGCGAGCGTGCCCGGTGGTGTCGCTGACGCGAACGTCGGTCGGAGGGGATTCGGGATCACCGCGACGCGCGCTGGCGCCACCATGTCGTCTGCCCAGTGCCGCACGGCCTCTGTCTGCATGACCAACGCCGACGCCGACGGGTACGTGAGCCGACGCAAGAGGTTCCACGCGCGTCCGATGTGGTGGTGCCGTGGATCGATCCGTTCCGACACCACGACGGGTACGCTGAGCCCACGCGCCGCCAGCAACGCCAGGACATTCGTACGATCGGTAAAGCTGACGATCACGTCGGCTCGCGCCGCGCGCAGTGCGGCGCGCAGCATGCGCGCGCGCCGCACATTCGCGCGAAGCGCATCGGTGGTGGAACGGCTTCGTGACGCCAGGTCGAGGGCGCGTCGATGGACTCCCGCCGGCACGGCGTAAAAGTCGGCACGACCGTCATCGAGCGTCAGCAGTGTGACGTCGTCGCCACGCGAACGCCATGCGGCACACAGCTCCAGCAGCACTCGTTCCGCGCCACCGGCGCCCAGGGAGGCGATTACGCCGCAGATGCGCATGGCACCTCCGGCGACGTGCGGCTCACGAGGGGGCGCGACGCGCGCGCGAAGGCGTCGCGTTCCGCCAAACCCAGCCGGCGGTGTGCGGCCACCGCGAGGAAGACGCACGACACGGCGTAGACACCGGCCGTCGAGAGGGCGATACCCACGACGCCGAACCAGCGCATGAACACGATATTCAATGCGATATTGACGGTGAGATTGATCGCCGATCCAATGGTCAATAGCCGATTCGCTTGCAGCGACGAAATGAGTCGCACATACAAGATGCCCAAGAGATGCACCGGCACCTGCAAGAGGTACGCGGACTGCACGCGCGCGACGGTTGCTGTTTCGACGTTGGTGAACGCACCACGCTGAAAAAGCAGACGCACAATCGGTTCCGCTGCGACAATGAGTACCAGGGTGATCGGAATTGTGCTGGCCAGAATGACGCGGGCCACACGACGCTCGAGCACCCGAATGGCGTGCCAATCCTCGCGCGCGACCAACTCCGACAGATGCGGCAGCAGTGTCGTGCTGAGCGCGATAGCCCCCACACTCATGAGGACGGCGCTCAGCTTGGTGCCGAAGCCGAGTGCTGAAACGCTACCCGGTGGAAGCCACGCGGCCATCGACAGATCGACAACCGACGTGGCGCTCATGAGCATCGCGCCAGCCACGGCGGGGAGATACTGTGCGCGCACCCGCGCGATGGCCGCTCGCAAGGCGGGGGACAACGCCGGCGGAGTGCGCCATGCGAAGACTGGCAAGCCGCGCGAATGCAGTGCCGCCGCGAGCATGAGGCCCTGCACCAGCGTGCCACCCATCAGTCCAACAATCAGGAGGCCGACGCCATGTGATGGATCGCCCAGGAGCACTGCGAGTGCCATGCCAATGGGCTGCGCGATGGGCGCCAGCGCGCTGGCCGCGTACCCGCGCTCGGCCGCCAGCAATCCCGACCACGCCGCGCACATACCTTGCACCAGCGTATATGGCGCGAGCCACGCGGCGAGGCGTGGCAGTGTATCCTGCGTTGCCGGCGCGAGCTGACTTCCCGGCAGCATGCCGTACGCGAGGGATAAGACGCCCGCCGCGATCGCCGCCGCAGTGAGCCACCGATAGGTGGTCGCGAACACCGCTCGCGCAAGATCACTGGCGGCGCCTGTGCCTTCGCGTTCGCGCAGCGCGATGTAGGTCGGCGTCAGTGCCGCTGGCAATGTCCCTGCCGCGACAGTGATCATGAAACCTGGTACCACCAAGGCAAGCAGGAACGCATCGAGTTCGGCGCCGCTGCCGAATCGCGATGCGACCAGGGTATCCTTGAACAGCGCCGCAATCCTGGCGGTGGCGGTGAGACTGCCCACGACAAACGCGGCGCCCCACAGCGATTGCCATCGCGCGGTCCACGGCGACGTGGAGACGGGCATCGATCGTTCGAGCACCCTCATGAGAGTCGCCAGGCCTGGAACATGAGCACGGGCCACAGTGACGACGCCCAGTTTCGTCGACTACTCCGATGTTCCTCCCATGCGGTCACTATTGGTGCGGCATCGAACAATCCGTCGCGACGGAGCGCATCAGCCGCCAGCAAATCATCAGCCCAGTCGCGGAGCGGTCCACGAAGCCACTGCGCGACCGGGATTCCGAATCCTTGTTTGGGGCGCTCCACCAAGCCGCGTGGCACGTACCGATCGAGCACTTGGCGCACGATCCACTTGCTCTGACCGGACTGACGCCAATAGTGTGCTGGCAGGCGCCACGAGAACTCGGCGATGCGATGATCCAGCAACGGCGCGCGCGACTCCAGACTCGCCGCCATGGCCGCGCGATCCACCTTCACCAGGATGTCGTCCGGTAAGTAGCTGACCTGATCGTGCAACATCATCTCGGCCAACAAGCCACCACGTTGTCCATCGAACGGTTCCATCAGCGCGGTCATGGGTTCCGCACCATTGTGGACGACGCGACTCGGGCGGCGCCAGGCGGAGACGAGGTCGCGATAGAACTCCAGCGACGTGGGTGCATCGAACAGTTCGGCGAGCTTGTGCAGGCGGTCGCCGGTCACGCCGCGGGCATGCAGACCCGTAGGCCGAAGCGCGAGATTCCACTGTTCCGGCGCAATGGCCGTCACCATGCCCGATGCGGCGGCGCGGAGCGGTCGTGGCACTCGGGACAAGCGGGACCATGCACGCTGCGCGATCGTATAGCGTTCGTAGCCGCCGAACAGCTCATCGCCACCGTCGCCGGACAGTGAAACCGTCACGTGGCGACGCGCTAACGCCGCGAGGAGGGTGGTGGGAACTTGCGACGAGTCGGCAAACGGCTCGTTGTAAATCGCCGGGAGATGCGGAATGACATCGAGTGCGTCCTGCGCGGTCACATACATCGAGGTGTGATCGGCGCCCAGGTGCTTCGCGACCGCCTCGGCGTACGGCGCTTCGTCGAACCCGACTTCGCGAAAGCCGATCGAGAAGGTGCGTACGGGTCGTGCGCTCTCGGCCTGCATCATCGCGACAACCAGTGACGAGTCGATGCCGCCGGAGAGAAACGCACCGATGGGCACATCGGCGACCATCTGATCGCGAACGACGGAGCGCATCAGCGTATCGAGCGCGTCGGT